>NZ_CP047209.1:3000000-3236025 GCF_030408755.1 Corynebacterium felinum | reverse complement strand
AGTATTGGTCGTCCTTATATTCTTTTCAGCGCTCTGTACAATCGCATTGCCCTTAATCCCCAGACCAACGCTACACACGTCTTGAACTGGGAAAAGCAAGCGAAAGAGCACAAGTCTCATCACTTCTGCACAAGCAATGGTGAAAACCAAAAAAACTTCCACATTGTGCTATTGGTCACATTGTGGTGGTTTCTTTCGTATTAGTGTGAATTCACAGTGGATATGCACCGAGAAAGTCACCGAAAAACACCATTCCTCCACAACTCACATCTGCGACGTACCTTGCCTGACCACGTGTTCCACAGTTTTATCCACAGCTGTGGATAACGTGACCTTTTCCGGTGTGTGCGAAACTTATCCACAAGAATTCCACCGGATTGTGGATAATTGTATGAATCGGTTTACACGTTTTGACCATAGCTTTTGCTATTTTTCATGGCGAACTTTGGGTTCGTGCTCAAAGTTATCCACAAGGCCAATTTGTCACAGGGTGTGAGTTTGTAGTTGTTAGTTTCTATTGTTACCCGCCTTAAGCCCCTACTGTCTAACTTGCAAAATTTGGGCGTTCACATGGGAATGGTTTTCTTCGCACTCAGATTCGGATCTTTTTATTCATGGAGCTCAATTGCCTGTGGATAACTATTAAATCGCGGGGTGCGGTTCGCAGAAACTCAAGGTTAATTACAAAAATGTGATTACTGGGGTGTTGTGGGGGTACCCGCGTGTCGATTTGGTTGAAGCCTTGTTATTCACGTAGTCTGTACGAGTCTGTCACATCGAGATTCAGGGCATTTTGCCTTGTCCATCGTTTGTGCTTTGAGAAGAGAACAGCCACCAATGATTTTCTTACGGTGGGATGCTCGCTTTCTTAACTTTCATACCCAGAAACTTGGTGGAGAGTTTTTTCACCAAGCTTTTCGCGGGAATGGCAAGCTCAAGAAAACTTTCTTCTCATTTACCATCATCCAAAAATTTTCAAGGATGAGCGTGAATGATCACGTCCCTTCGGTACTTTCTTCAATCCCCGAAGGGTTTGTGCACTATGACGCTCATTTCTTAAATTCCAACCAAGTAGGAGTGTTCACCGTGACCAAGGGTAAGCGGACGTTCCAGCCGAACAACCGTCGTCGCGCTAAGAAGCACGGCTTCCGTATCCGTATGCGCACTCGTGCCGGCCGCGCTATCGTTGCCGCACGTCGTAGCAAGGGTCGTGCAAAGCTCACCGCGTAATTTCGGTACGTAAAAGCTTTACACCACTAATCAACGGTGCTTCCCAACCAGCATAAAATCACCTCCTCCGAAGAGTTCAAACAAACCATTCGGAGAGGTAAACGTGCAGGCGGAGGTACCGTTGTTGTGCATCTACGCCCGCCCGCGACGTCGACAAGCGAAAATCTGCAACTCCAGCACACTCACATGTTGCTCACCCCGCCACCTCGTGCCGGACTCGTTGTATCCAAAGCTGTCGGCAACGCAGTGACACGCCACAGTGTCAGCCGCAAACTCCGTCACATCCTCATGGGTATTCTGCCCGAACTTGAAGACGGAACAACCATCGTTCTGCGCGCACTTGCACCAGCAGCAACCGCAACATCGAAGGAATTGGAACGAGATGTGCGAACAGCACTCGCAAAAATCCGGCGACCCAAAGCCTAAGCACTCTTTCCTCGCACGCGCACTCATTGCGTGCGTCACCTTCTATCAACGCTACATTTCCGCGCTCAAACCTGGCTCCACCTGCCGATTCGAACCCACGTGCAGCGCCTATTCCCTGCAAGCACTCAACCGGTATGGTGCAATTCGCGGATTTTTTATGACCCTCATCAGGCTAAGCAAATGCGGACCATGGCACCCCGGTGGATATGACCCAGTTCCCCCACGCGAGCCGAAAAAATAGTTCAATAGCAGCGTATATGTCGCTGATTGTTCCCGTAACTTTAGGCAAGCAGCCGTTCAATCTGTAGAATCGCAGGTTGTGTGAAGCAAAGCAGGGTGAAAGCTCAATTCACAGCGGGAACTATCACAGAACATCACTCGGTGAAACCACCAGTAGTGTTCTCTCGCTTTCTCGACGCTCTTTTCCTCTTTGCGCCTTATTTAAGTAAACAACCATTGAAGAAAGAGTCTTGACTCACCGTGCTTAACTTCATTTACTGGCCAATCTCGGCCATCCTGTGGTTCTGGCACAAAGTTGTCAGCTTTGTGTTTGACCCTGATTCTGGCATCTCGTGGGTGCTTGCTATCGTGCTGCTGACCGTCACCATCCGTGTGATCTTGGTGCGCCCAACGATGAAGCAGATGCGTTCGATGCGCAAGATGCAAGAAATGCAACCGCGCATCCAAGAGCTGAAAGCGAAATACAAGAACGATCAGCAAAAGATGATGGAGGAAACTCGCAAACTCCAAAAGGAGATGGGTGTCAACCCAATCGCCGGTTGCCTTCCAATCTTGGTGCAGATGCCCGTATTCATCGGCCTGTTCCACGTTCTGCGCTCCTTCAACCGCACTGGTTCGGGCGTAGGCCAGCTGGGTCTGAGCATTGAACAGAACCGTTTGACCCCCAACTACATCTTCTCCGCTGAAGATGTGCAGTCCTTCCTGGATGCTCGTCTCTTCGGTGTGCCACTATCTGCCTACATTTGGATGCCTGAAGATATGTATCAGGCATTCCAGCCGGTTGACTTCACCTGGATTACCATCACTTATGTGGCTGCCCCGCTGATCGCCATTATCGTTGTTGCTTTGCACCTGAATGCACGTATGAGCATCGATCGCCAGAAGGCACGCATTGCTTCCGGTAAGCAGAAGCCAGCAGCTAATGACCAGATGCAGATGCAAATGGACATGATGAACAAGATGATGATGTGGTTCCTGCCATTGACTATCTTGCTCACCGGTGTTCTGTGGCACATCGGTTTGCTGTTCTACATGGTGTCGAACAACGTGTGGACCTTCTTCCAGCAGCGATTCATTTTTGCCAAGATGGACGCCGAGGAAGAAGCAGAATTGCAGGCTAAGCGTGAGGCAAAGCGTGCAACAGCACCAAAGCCAGGCCAGCGTCCGAACCGTAACAAGGGCAAAGGCGCCAAATAAATGAAGTGACGGTTGGGAGTTTTTACCCCATGCCACAGGGAGTTTTCACTACTGTTTGTGAAGTTTCACGTGAAACCGCTACCAGTGACACAAAGGTTAGAACCTTTTCCGCGTGTCCTGGTAGCGGTTTTTAGTTTCACTACCAAGTTCAGCGCGCTTTCCCAAAAAGCACTGGTTGAGGGGTATGTAAGGTAGTGTGTGTAAGCTTTAATAGATCTAGGGGCATTCTTGGGCACCGACCTGCGTGTCCACAACTAAGTTGCACATGCCCACATTTTCATGAAGGAGCACCAAGGTAGATGACGGTGGACAACGGTCAAGATCTCTGTGACGTACAACCCCCTGCACAAGCAGCAGAAATTTTTGGCCCCAATCTGGATAAGGCACGTGCATATCACGAGCTTTTAGCTACCGACGGTCTTCAGCGTGGCTTTATGGGGCCGCGGGAGCTTCCGCGGCTGTGGGATCGCCACATCCTCAACTGCGCTGTAATCGGCGAGGTAATGCCGGAAGGTGCAACCGTTGCCGACATTGGTTCGGGTGCTGGTTTACCAGGTATTCCATTAGCGTTAGCACGACCTGACTTACAGATTGTGCTCATTGAACCGTTACTTAAGCGCTCGGTGTTCTTGGGCGAGGTGAAGGAGAAACTTGGCCTCAAAAACGTCACTGTTTTACGCGGGCGTGCCGAGGAAAAAGCAATCCGCGCTGAAGTAGGTCTCGTGGATATTGTGACCTCTCGTGCAGTAGCGCCACTAGGCAAACTTGCCGGATGGTCGTTGCCACTGGTGAAAAAGGGCGGAAAAATGATCGCCATGAAGGGTGCTTCTGTGTCCGAGGAACTTGAGCGGGATGGCGCGGCGATTAAAAGAGCAGGCGGTGGCAAGGCCGCCGTGCTTACTGTGGGAGATTCCTTATCGGAACCCACTACGTTGATTACATTAACTAAGCTACGTTAAAGCTCACATTTAGTGTGGCTATGCGGGCAAATACGCACTAGAGTGAGAGAAGCGAAAATAATGGGCCAGAAAGGTGGGCGAAAGCTAGGTAGTCATGGATGATATGAAATGGGACGATACCCCGATCGCTGCTGCCGCACGACGAGCGGCGCAGGTCTTGACGCCAAATGCGCTTTCTTTGCCACGTCCGGAAAAGCCACGTCATATGACAGTCGCCAATCAAAAAGGCGGTGTGGGCAAAACTACCTCTTCGGTAAACTTGGCCGCAGGTCTTGCGATTAATGGTTTGAAAGTTCTTGTGGTGGATCTTGATCCACAGGGTAATGCGTCGACCGCATTGGGCGTCGATCACCGAGCAGGAACTCCGTCGAGCTACGAATTGTTGATCGGTGAATGCACTGCCGAACAGGCCATGCAACAGTCGACGGCAAGCGAGAATCTTTTCTGCATCCCTGCCACTATTGATTTGGCTGGTGCGGAGATTGAACTGGTGTCGATGGTGCGACGAGAATATCGTTTAAGTGATGCGTTGCGTTCACCATTTATTCGTGATGCAGGTTTCGACTATGTGTTTATTGATTGCCCCCCTTCCCTCGGGCTGCTCACAATTAACGCAATGACCGCTGTTGACGAGGTTTTGATTCCCATCCAGTGTGAGTATTACGCGCTGGAAGGTGTGGGTCAGCTGCTGAACAATATTTCGATGATTCGTCAGCATTTGAACCCGAACCTGCATATTTCGGCAATTCTTTTGACCATGTATGATGCCCGCACGAAGTTGGCGGAGCAGGTTATTGGTGAGGTTCGTCAGCACTTCGGTGAAGTGGTGATGCGTACGAAGATTCCACGTTCTGTCAAGGTTTCTGAGGCCCCCGGCTATTCCCAGACGGTGCTGCATTACGATCCCGGTTCTCGGGGCGCTATGGCGTATTTGGATGCTGCGCGTGAGTTGGCGATTCGTGGCGATTATTTGCCTGATGAGACTTCGGGCGCAATTGGCCGACCTCCACTGAATAAAGCGAAGTAAGTGTCCACTCTATTGCCTTGTGGTGAAAGGAAGCCTTGACTCAATGAACCCGCAAGAATCCCGAAAGGGCGGCTTGGGCCGTGGCCTAGCTGCGTTGATTACCTCCACCCCTGATTCCGCTTTGGGCCAGGGCGCTGCCGATATTCTCATGGGTGGTGCGCCGAAGAAGCCGAAACCCCGCGACCCCAGTGGTGCGTTAATTAACCCTATTTTGGCTCAGGCTGCTGATTCTTCGGATTCTTCTGCTTCTGAGGCTGGCGAGTTTGGGGCGCATTATCGTGAGATTCCTATTGGGATGATCATCCCTAATTCGAAGAACCCGCGCAGGGTGTTCGATGAGGATGATTTGGGCGAGCTCGTGCATTCCATTCGGGAATTCGGGTTGCTGCAGCCTATTGTGGTGCGCCCTGCGGATGGTCGTTTTGAGATCATCATGGGTGAGCGTCGTTGGAGGGCTGCGTCGAAGGCTGGCGTGCATGCTATTCCTGCGATTGTGCGTGAGACGGAAGATTCGTCCATGCTGCGGGATGCTCTGTTGGAGAATATTCACCGTGTGCAGCTGAATCCTTTGGAAGAGGCTGCAGCTTATGAGCAGTTGCTTGAAGAGTTTGGTGTGACTCAGAATGAGTTGGCTGATCGTTTGGGTCGTTCACGTCCTGTGATTACGAACATGATGCGTTTGCTGCAATTGCCACTTTCGGTGCAGCGTAAGGTCGCTGCCGGGGTTTTGACTGCTGGGCATGCCCGCGCATTGTTGGGGTTGAAGCAGGGCAAGGCGGCACAGGAGATGCTGGCTGAGCGCATTATTGCTGAAGGTTTGAGTGTTCGTGCCACCGAGGAGGCTGTGACGCTGGCGAACCGGGGCGAGGAGAAGGAACCGAAGAAGCGGGAAAAAGCTCCGACTCCTGAGTACTTGACGCAGGCTGCCGATGTGCTTGCTGATGATTTGGATACGAAGGTCTCTGTCACCATGGGTAAGCGTAGGGGCAAGATTGTGGTGGAGTTCGGGGGTAAGGAAGATTTCGAGCGGATCATGTCGATCCTTTCCTCGAAAGGTTAACCCCGTCACATTTTTCTGCTCTTTCGCTAAAGTGAAATCATGGATGCACAGTTGCGAAAGATTAGCACTGAGGATATTCCCTTGGTGCATCACTGGTGTGCCCAGAGTGTGTTTTGGGAAATGTGTCCTGGCGCGTCTCAGGGGCGCACCGCTGACTTTAGTTTAGAGAAAGAAGCGTGGCTTGCCTCCCGCTTGTTGGAGCAGGGCAGCTGTGGCTTTAATTTGGTGCATGAGCGCCCTGGGGTGGCTCCGATTCGTGCGATTGCCACAATCTTGTTTTGTCCGCGCTCTTTGGCTCCTGGGGCTGTTGTGCTGCCTACTGCTCCCGCGTCGGACGATGCGTATTTGCTCAGTTCGTTGCATATTGATCCTGTTATTGCGCATACGGGTTTGGAGGCTGTGCTTGTCGACGCCGTTATCATGGAGTTGATGAGCAAAAATGTGTCTGCGGTTGAGGCTTTTGCTTTCCGGCCTGATTTTGTTGAGGATCCTGGTGCACCTTTGCCTGAGGATTTGCGGGTTATTTCGCGTGGGGTGGATCGGATTGGGATGATTAGTTGCGAAATTTTGCAGGCTGCGGGGTTTTATGTGCATGTTGATCACCCGCTGTTTCCTCGGTTGCGGTTGGATTTGCCGCCGAAGCGAGGTTTGTTGTTGGCGAAGGAAGTTGAAGAGTTGGTGCTTCAAAACTAAGCCCTGGGGGTGGTTTTATGATTAGTCCCCTCGCTTTGTGTTCATCTATGCGGACGAAAAGTGAGGGGATTGGTGTGTAGCAGTGTGGTTTTTATGCTTCGAGTTTTTCTTGTTCGACTAGTTCTAAGAAGGTGTAGGTTCCGGTGGGTTGGTCGTCTTGGTCCATGAGGTAGAGCCGTTTGACGGCTACGACGATGGCTTCGGCGATGGCGTCGCGTTTGGAGGGGTTGGTGAGGATGCGTACGTCGCCTGGGTTGCTTAAGTATCCGGTGACTACTTCGATGCAGGGCATTTGGGTGAGTCGGAGTAAATCCCAGCTTCGTCCGTGGTTTCCACAGTTGACGAGTTTGGTGCGGGCCACAATTTCTCGTTGAATGAATCCTGAGAGCAACTCCCCGATCATGGAGTAATTTCCTTTGTCGGAGCCGAAGTAGAAAGTGGCGCAGCCGGAGGCTTTGTCGTTGGGATATCGGTCTGCTTTTAGGCAGATCATGAGGTCGGCGCCGAAGGCGTTGGCGACGTCGGCACGCTCTTGGGCGGATAGGTCGTGTTTGCGGGGGCGGGAAATGATTGTTTCCATGCCTGCGGCAATCATGCGGCCTTCCACGCGGCTGGCGAGGTCCCAGATGAGTTCTTCTTCGGTGATGTCACCGTAGAGCCCTTTGACGGTTAAACCGCTGTTGGTGCCGCCCAAGGCAGGGTCGATGACCACGCGTTTGCCGGTGAGGCGTGGGCCTGCGTCACGCACGCGTTCGCGTTCGCGGAGGATGGTGGGTGAGCCGCCGGTGATTCGGCGCCCTAAGAGGCTTAGGGCGCGGATTGTGTTGGGGCCACAAATGCCGTCCATGTTGAGCCCATAGTTCATCTGGTAGTTGATGAGGGCTGCGTGGGTGCAGGGCCCGAAATGACCGTCGACGCGGTCGGTGTAGAAACCGAGCTCGTGGAGCTGCTGCTGGAGCTGATATACGTCGTCGCCGATCATTTCGTTCTGCGGTACGTATTGCAATACGCGGGCACCTAGGTGGTAGGAGGCTTCGCGCAGCACCCTGAGGGTGGTGTCGTCGATGTCTCCGGAGGCGATGATGCCGCGGGATTGTTGGAATCCCCTTAGTGCACTGACTAAAGCATCATCGAAATACGTGTCTGATTCCTTCAGTACCTGCTCCGACTGGACGTCGTCGCCGAACTCGGGTACGAGTCCCAGCCTCGCCAGCGCAGCACGAACTTCGGCTACGCGTGGGCTTCGGTCTCCTGCCCTTAGAACTTCAGTCACGCTTATCCTCTCTTTTCTTCAGTCAGTAAACAATATTCCTCGACAAATATAATTATTTCCTAAGAATATTGCGTGTTTACTAGGGAATACTGCTGAAATAAGGATACCAGTTAGATGTACTTTTGCAGGAGCGCCACGATCTCGGACTTAGAGCGTGCGCCAATAAATTCATCGACCTTTTCGCCGTTGTTGTAAATCAGCACGGTAGGGATCGACATGATCTGGAACATTGCGCCTAGGGTACGTTCTTTGTCCACATCAACCTTTGCTACAACGACCTTGCCGTCAAG
Organism: Corynebacterium felinum; assembly: GCF_030408755.1. NCBI lineage: Bacteria > Bacillati > Actinomycetota > Actinomycetes > Mycobacteriales > Corynebacteriaceae > Corynebacterium > Corynebacterium felinum. The sequence goes on along the minus strand of NZ_CP047209.1, from coordinate 3,227,630 downwards.
CTCTGCGGCAACTTCGTCGAGGATTGGGCCAAGCTTCTTGCAGGGGCCGCACCATTCTGCCCAAAAGTCGACTAGGACTGGTTTATCGGATTCAACAACGACGGAACGGAAGGTGTCTTGGGTTACTGCTACTGCTTTGCTCATTGTAGGGTTTACCTTTCTTGACGATGTGTGGGTACGTAGAAGTGAAGTGGATAGCGCGACGCATCTGCGGTGCGAAGCGTGCCTTGGATCGTTGTGTTAGTTGGCAAGGGCTTCGAGGTAGTGCTCGGCGTCGATGGCGCCACGGCAGCCGGAGCCAGCGGCGGTGATTGCCTGCTGGTAGTGGCTGTCGACGAGGTCACCGATGGCGAAGACACCTGGAACGTTGGTCTTGGTGGAGGGGTGTTCGACGAGGACGTAGCCGGCCTCATCGCAGTTGACCACGTCGCGGAACATCTCGGAGCGAGGATCGTGTCCGATGGCTGCGAACATGGCGGTGACATTCAGTGTGGAAGTTTCACCGGTGACTGTGTCTTGTAGTTCCAGTCCGCTGACGGCGTTGTCGCCAGTGACGCGGGTAACCACCTTGTTGGTGAGGAAGGTAATCTTCTCGTTTGCCCGTGCGCGTTCGAGCATGATGTTGGAGGCGCGGAATTCTTCGCGGCGGTGAACGATGGTAACTGATCGTGCGAACTTAGTTAAGAAGATTGCTTCTTCCATTGCGGAATCGCCGCCGCCGACGACTGCGATGTCATGGTCGCGGAAGAAGAAACCGTCGCAGGTCGCGCATGCCGATACGCCGCGGCCAAGCAGTTCCTGTTCGCCAGGTGCGCCAATGTAGCGAGGTGCGGAGCCGGTGGCGAGAATGACGGCGCGTGCTTCGAAGAGTTTGTCGTCAACCCAGACTTTTTTCGTTTCGCCTTCGAGCTCCACTTTGGTGACGTTTTCCATGCGCAGGTCTGCGCCGAAGCGCTCAGCTTGGGCGCGCATGTTTTCCATCAATTCGGGCCCTAAGATTCCGTCTTTGAAACCTGGGAAGTTTTCTACCTCTGTGGTTGTCATCAATGACCCACCGTATTCGAAGCCTTCGAAGACAAGTGGTTTCAGATCGGCGCGTGCGGCATATAAAGCCGCAGTATAACCTGCAGGCCCAGAGCCGATGATGATGACGTTATGGATCTCAGACATGGTGCGTCGCAAGTACCTTTCACGGGGAAATTGTGGGCATTGATGGGCGGGTGTGTACTGGTTGTACACGAGGGGGTGAAGATCTTTCTTCTCTATTATCTTTCACTATAAATCAAAAGGCAGTAGTTATAGATGTACTAACCTTCTATAAAGCCTAACAATTGAGAAGTATAGTCTATTCCCTGCCGCTACTTCCCTCCAGCTCAGAAGCGCCCGCTGTGATGAATATAATCGGTCGCCCCTTAATCCTTGTGCTGCTACGCAAGGCTACGCAGCGCCGATTTCCCTCCCCTTCTGAGCGTTTCTTGGAGTGGTGCATGGCGACGATGGCGGGCATGCGGCACTGCATGCTCTCGCCGTGATACGTGCTGACGACGTCGTCACCACCTGTGGCGTGTTCATTGCTGGGGGTTAGCCCCACAGTGTGTTGCCGTTGTATGGGGGCCTGCTTAAGATATTTTTCATCATGGAGCGTCCGCGTGATCGGCGGGTGCGGATGGTGATGGGTTCGACTTTTTGTAGTTCTGCTGCCTCTTCGATGGTGTATCCGAGTAGGTCTACCAGGATGATGGCGGTGCGGTATTTGTGTGAGATTTCGTTGAGAGCGTTTCGGATTTCGGTGCTCATGAAGAGTTGTTCGAGGAATTCTGCGAATGGGTCGTGGCTGAGTATGGAATTGAGGTAGTGGTTGTAGCTAGGGTCGTCCACGATGAAGTCTTCTGGAACGGTTTCTTTGGTTCTGCGGTCATAGCCGGTGTGGGCCACGATTTTGTTGAGCCAGGCTTGCAGCGGTGCGGTACCTTTGTAGGTTTCGAGTTTGGTTGAGACTTTGAGAAGGGCTTCTTGTAGGATTTCTTCGGTGTCTGATTCGCATCGGGAGTATTTCTTGGCCACCCACGTCATTTGTTCTTTGTGTCGCGTTACGATTTCCTCGAAGGCGCTGTGTGCGCCGTCGAGGTAGGCTCGGATCAATTCTTGTTCTCCGAGATCGACGAGTTCATGGGTGCCAGGCATTGTGGATTCTCGCCGGGATTGTGCCATGGTGTCACCTCCGCGAAAGACTAAAGTCTTGCCTAAATTTTATTGATTTCAGTATTTTCTTAGTGGTTGTGATAGTTGGCTTGCCGTGCAGGTGGACTGTGCTTTTCCGCATGTCACCCCTAGTGGGCAAGTACAGTCATTATTGGTTTGAACAGGTGCCTTGTCTAGCAATTAGAAGAAAAAAATTCTTCCCTAAAATATCTTGCAATGCTTTTCCGAACCGAGTAATAAACTCAATCCGAATCACAATATGCCCAGTTTTATGGGGATATGTCCATAGGTTAGTGCGTGTGTCTATTCGTGTTTAAAGCTCGTGTGGAAGCTGAGCGCTCCAGCGTTTCCCCCAAAATGGTGTCCCCACAATCACCCCTTTTATCTTAAGTAAACTGTTTGTATCTGCTTTTTTCGGGGTGAAACAGGGTGAAAACTGCAGGTGTGAGGGGGATGGTCCCTGGGGTATAAGGTCGAATGAGTTCGCGGTCCCATATATTTTTAGTAAGAAAAATAATATCTATTCTTAAGCAATTCTTTGTTGTGCTGATGTACACTCACCACCCTTCTCCCCTGCTGAAATTTCGCACAGAAAAATGATCAGCTAAGGGGTATCGTGGCATGCGAAAACGCCCCTTCTGCGATTGTGGGCAGAAAGGGCGTTGAGTTTACTGCGGGGGTACCGCATGGTGCGGAGCCTAAAGTGTTGTAGGGTTGGCCGACCAAAGTGATTTCAGAGATATCCACACCGGTGGTGGTGTGTGTGTCGTCAGTATTTTTCTTTGGTGCTACTTGTTCGATATAGACCAGTACTTGAGTCACTTTGGTGCGGGATTCGATATCGATGGTGGTCAAGGTTGTATCCACCTGCTTTTCGGCCAAAATGCTTTGGGCAAGAAGTTCGTTCAGCGAGGTGCTGTTCGTGATGGTTTTAGCTTCTTGTACACCGAAGATGCGCACCTTAAATCCAGGTGTGGTGGTGGATAAAGCGACGCGGTTGAGTTCGTGAGGTGCATCCAAGTTCATCAGCACGCCGTGGCCCGCGTCTGCATGCCACACGGTGGTGGAGTCGCGGTCGGTGGCGAATGCGGCGCTGAGACTTTCTTCCCGCCATCCGGTGCTCATGCTCGGTGTGAGGATCACATCGGGCATGAGCATGCTGCTGCTTTCGTGGGCAATGGTTTGTGGCTTAATCGGTGCTTGTTCCTTACCGCTGTTGAACAAGGAGGTGAGGTAGGCGGTAATCACGGCTGCGGCGATAACGAGCGCGGTGGCGGCGATGAATACCACCGTGGTAGCGGCACGGCTATAGCCCTTGCGGCCGAAACCGCCGACGGGTTCTTCCACACGTTGTGGTGCTGCTTGTGCGACCACCTTCAACGCGGGTTCTTCTGGGCGAACAGTGGTGTCGCGGCTAAATTCTTGCTCAGTGTCGGCCACGCCATTGTTATCCTGCGGTGCTTGTTGTGCACGGAAGGCTGCAGGGATCTGTTCGAGTTCGCAGGTGAGAAGTTGTTGGATGTCGCTCGGTGCGGTGGCGGCGTCGATAAGCGCTGAGAGTGCGGTGCGCAGCGAGCGCAGATCGCGTTCATGAGACGCATCATCGAGTACTGCGGGGAAGGCGAGCACGGCAACGCCTGCGGTGTTAATGCGGATGCGGGCACGGTTGTCGAGGCCGAGAGTTTTGTGCTCCGAGGCCGCAACCAGTGGTGCGAGTGCGTGCGCGGCGGCGTAGGGGTTGATTTCGCCTTCGGCATCGGCTGCAACTTTCGCCAGTGGTGAACCGTGCACCCAGTCGGCGATGATCAGGCAGCCGTTGCGGTAGGCGCGCACCTCAATGTTTTTCGCGATTGCTTCCCCACCGATTCCAGCGAGCGCAAGGGTGCGCACCTTCACACGGTCGGCGGCGGCTTGGGCTTCGGCGGGACTCAGCGGCGCCATGGGGGCTTGGCCGGAAGTATCGACGAAGGTCAGTGCCACTTCCCTACCACTGTTTTTCTCAATAGCGCGCCAGAAGCGGGCGCCGGGCACGCTGCCGTGATCGACGAGCAGGCGGAAGCTACCGTCGGATACCTCTGCGCCGGGTACCAAGCGGGGGCCGCGCACAATACCAGCCGACATCGGTGGTGGGACTGGGGTGGCGTTGAAGGTGTCGTCGATGTAGGTCGCTTCGATTCTAAGATCATCGCCTTTGATGGTGGGCAGCTCAACATCGTCTGCTTCCTTGATAATGCGGCTCATGCCTGGGATGCGGCGCAGCATTTGTCCGAGCTTGATCACTTCGCGCAAACCGGAGCGGGAGATCACAAGACCGGTGACAATCAGGAATAAAGTGCCGGTAATGGCAAGCTGGACGAGGTAGCCGACGGAGCCCAGGGCGTCGAAAAGCGACCCTGCAATCATATCCAGGCCAAGCCCCGCGCCGAAGGCTACAGCGCCACCCACAGCGGAGGCACCAAGCGCCCACACGCAGGTGCGGGCAACATCTTTGGTGCCAAGGTTGCCGAGTTTGCGGCGTAGCAAGAATGCGCCAATGACAGCACCGGCGACGAAGCCGAAACCATTAGCCGCACCGAGCAAAATAACCACGCGCGACGGCGAGGTAGCAAAGAAGGGGGCCAGGATTGACAGCGCGACTTTGGTGGCGGTAATTCCGGCGATGATGAAGGTAGGTGTCCAGGCTTCTTCGCGGGCGTAGAACACGCGCAAATGAAGCAGCACCATGGCGTAGGGCAAGAGGGTGAAGGCGGAGAAGCTCAGCGTCCAACCTAAGATGGTGGCTTCGGGGCCGTCGAACTGGCCGTAGGCGAACAAACCGCGGGCGATCCAGGTACCGAAGATGGTGAAGAAAACGACGATGGGGATCAGGGCGATGAAGGTGAGTTTGGAGCCCATCACGAGGTCGCGCGTGACTGCTTTGTCGTCGCCATCAGCGGCGTTGCGGGAAAGCCGCGGCATGATTGCGGTCAGCAGGGTCACGCCGATGATGCCGTAGGGTACTTGCAGCAACAGCCATGCTTGCTGGTAAATGTTGGGCGCTGCGGCGTCGGCGGCAGAGGCGATGCGGGTGGTGACGATATAGCCGAGCTGGCTGATGGCAACATAGACAATGATGGCTGCTGCCATGCCGCCGAATTGTTTGAGGCGTTCGTCGATTCCCCACAAGGGTTTGAGCGAGACTCCTGCTTTTTTGATGTAGGGCACCATGATCAGGGCTTGCACGATGACGCCGAGTGTGGTGCCGACGCCGAGCAGCATGATGTGGGGGTCGAAGATTCCGGCGGCTTCACCTGGGGTGAGTTCGCCGGGCACTAGCCAGTATGCGGCCATGACGATGAGCACGATGATGTTGTTGATCACCGGCGCCCACGCCCCGGGTTTGAATATTCCCTTGGTGTTCAAGATCGCCATGAGTAGCGAGAACATGCCGTAGAAGAAGATTTGGGGCAGCAGCCAGTAGGCGAATCCGGTGGCTTGTGTGAGGTTGACTTTGCCTTCGCTGCCGAGGTTGGCGGTCACGAGCAGTGGTGTTGCTATCACTGCGATGATGGTGACGCTGCCGAGCAGTGTTGCGGCGAGGGTGAAAAGTCGTCGGATGAAGGCTTCGCCGCGGTCGGGGTCTTCTTTTTCGGCGCGCACGAGCACCGGCACTACGAGGGAGGTGAGCACTGCGCCGAGTACGATTTCGATGACGAGGTTCGGCAGTGTGTTTGCGGTGTTGAAGGCGGAGGCGATGGCGCCGCCGAGGGTGGCGGTGATGAAAACATTGCGCAAGAATCCGGTGATGCGGCTGCACAGTGTTGCTACTGCCATGGAGCCGGAGGAGCGGACAACATCTTCGTCGGTGGAGCGCGGGCTGTCGGCGCTTGTGCTTGTCGACGCCGTCACTTGTTCTCCTTCGCGCGCACTGTGTGCCGCGGTGTGGAGTTGTTCACCGGGGGTGAGGGTTGCGACAGTCGTTGTGGTGTCTGCGGCGGCTTGGGGTGCTGATTTGAGGGCGGAGCGGTCTTGGGGGTTCCTGCGCCGAGTGGTGGCTTTTCGCACTTTGGGTACGGGTGCCGGTGGTGCTGGCTCGATTATGCGGCCACGCAAGCCTGGCTGCTGGTCGTGATCGCTCACGCCACTCTCCTTTAACTGTTGAGATTTTGGTTGGCGGGGGTTGTGCTGGCGCACAGCCACCTAAAGCTTTCTATTGTCTCGCTTCTGTGGGCCAGAATGGAAATCAACGCTCGATGGGGTTGAGTGCACAAGGCGTTTCTCCCTCTGCGCCGGTTGATAATTGGTTGCTTTATTGTTTTCCCATTTTATTGCCTGATTCGGTAGTTTTCACCAGTTAGTGCCCAGCGTTAACACACTGAGTTTTTCTCAGCAGAAATCCGCTTGTGAAACCCCAACCTGTGGTTATGAGGATGTGGCGGGTGGAACCTCAAGTCTAAGCACGCGGGAGCGTGTGCATTCAGAATGGTTGGGTTCATGACTATCACACTGATCTTCAACAGCTGCGCGCTTGAGCCTTCCGCCGCATTGGGTAACTCTTTAAGTTTCGACCATGATCTATTCACGGGATCATCAGGGCGCGGAAGTCAATCAATCGCGTGATATTCATCGCATCCACTTTGTGATCGTGCGTGCATCGGTAGCACTGTTCTTAGTAGGGTCGTGGGGCTTTGGATATATAAGAGAAATATTGATTCGACATAGAGCAAGTGCTACCTGTAAAACCGCAGGTCAATTTTTCACTTGTGTGCTGAAAGTCGAATCAGTATTTTTGAATCAATTCCCGCGTATTTATAGGTGTGCTTTTCGCTACGGTGCGTAGGGTTTTTTTAAGAGTCCTCCTCATCAACCATCATGTGGGTGGTAAATTCGAAAAAATTATTCTCATCCAGGATTGTGCCCTGCGGTATCGCACCATGGAGGCGAAGTACGAGGTCAGGGGCGCTTTGGTCTTCCGGCAACTGCGGCCACGTGCCTGGCTCAGGAATGTTGTGGATGTTCTCCCTGAAGAGGCCAAAAGTTGCGGAAGGCCGCCCGTGCGCATTTTCTTTTTCCCATTCAATTGCCTCAACAACATTTTGTGCGCCACCAAGGATGTAGGAGATTTGATGCCAGTAGGTTTCCCCATCACCGGTTGGATCAATTCTTTCTTCCCAGAACGCCACTAAATAATGGGGGTGTATATAGGCCTCAAACCCGTCAAGCGAGGCAAGCTGATTGGTGTCGTATTTTTCTACCGATAGTGAATGTGGGTGGGACTTTTCAGACATCAAGAACCTTTCGTGGATGAAAGCTCAAAGAGACGACAGCTTTGTACAGGTGAGGGGAGATGTCCGTGCGCGTGGGAGAACAACCCTGACAACACCAACACCACCATCGAGCCTAGTAGCTTTGTGGAAGCGTGGTGGCGGTATGAAACTCTGTGGCTTTATCCCTGGATCATACTTCCCTTACCGAGGTGGAATTCATGCACTATTCTTGGGTGTAACTGTATGAGGGCTCAAAGGTACGTCACGCGAATTTTGACAGTAGTGCGGAGGTTTCAATGGCTACGATAAACTCTGATAAACGCTTAGCTGCGTGGAATAATGCGGGGTTTGCATTTCTAGTTGCGCTTGCATTTACACCAGATAGAGAGATCTTTGCCGCTGACCGGTTGCCTGCATGGGCGTACCTTCTGAAATTTATGGTCTTTTTCGGCTTCACTTATGCGCTTCAGCGCGGGTGGGATGAACTGAGTAACACACGAAAGAAAAGAGCTTCACGGCTGCTCACTGGTGTGTTGCTGGTGGTGTTAGCGTGGACTGTCACCTTTATATTCTCCTACTTCCGTTAGCTGTTGTAGCTTAAGTTACGCCCTGTGCTTTTTGCGCACAATCACGCGCCCAACCAGTGTGACAGCTAAACCGATGAGCACTGCTGCAGCAAGGCCGGAGGCGCCGAGGATACCCGAGCGTGTGCGCACACCAATGGTGACAGGATCGGAAATAGCGGCATCATTGTTTGCTGCCAACCACAGGTTCAGGTCGGTGCGGCCTTCGGAATCGTCGACTAGATCAGCGGTCATCTGCACAGTGATCGACCCCTTAGCCGGGATGAATAATGTGTCAGGGACATGGATTTCGCTTCCCTCAGGGCCGGAATAGCGGATGCGGGCATCAACCGGCAGTGGCAAACCATTTTGGGCAACAATCAACAAGGGTGAAGCATCGGAGATTCGGGTGTATACGTTGCCCGGTGGGCGCAAACTCACAGAATTACGCAGTTCGGTAAGAATATCCCGGTTCGCGTTGAGAAGGTCGTTCGCCCATGAAACATGCGAATCGAAGGTGCCCATTGATTGGCGCTGATTGTGTGTAAAAGCCCGAAGTATATCTTTGCGCAGCGGTTCGGTGAAACCGTAAGGGGTCAGCGTGATCACTGGGTCGCTGAGTAGAAGCTGGGTGACGTTATCGATAGATTCTGCTTGCCGACGCGCCCGTAAAATTTCGGTATCGGAAATGGTGGTGGGGTCATCAAAAGGTGCGCCAAAGCGGGTGTTTTCCGCCACCGGTGCAGCGGCCACGAGCTGGTTGAGTTCGGCTTCTTGGCTGCTGCTGGGGTTAAGGTACTCCCGTAAATCCACAGGGGTGGTGATGTTGTGGTCGAAAAGCTCAATGAGAGTTTTCAGCCAGATGGTGGAATCAGTCATGGCTGCAGGGAAGGGGATGAGCATTGGCTGAGTATCGCCCCGACGCTGATGCTCAGCAATGGTCATGCGGATGGCCGAATCGGCGGTGGCGCGACGCGCCGCCTGGGAATCGCTGCGATAGTCGAAGCGGTTGCTGTAATTACTAAACCCAATGGTCACGGGATGGTTGGAGGCTTCAGCGAGGATGGCCGCAAGCGAACCGGAATAGCTCACAGCCCGCACGCCGGGGGCTAGATGACTAAAGCGATCCACTGTGGGAGCTTCCCACACAGTATTGTCGGCCACCATCACAGTGACAGGAGTCGAAGGTACAGGTGCGGGATGATGGTGGCCAGCATTGTCGCGATCATTATCCCAGGCTTGGTCAATGGAATGTGCTAAGCGCGAGGGGTCAGTAAGTCCTTCCATGGTGGTGCCGACGGCAACATCAGTATTCGCCGGTGGTGTTTCCTGTGCAGCGGAGTGTTCGTTTCCACCGTGGGTAGTATCTGGGGCTGCTGTGTCACCCGTGTGGGTGCCATGAGTGCCAGCCACAGCATCTGCTGGACTGTGCGGGGTCTTCTCCCCTAGCAGGTGGGCTTGATCAGCCCAGCCGAGATCAACTGCGGTGGCTTCGCTAATATAACCGGAACCGGGGATCACAATGTTGGTGCGAGGCGCAATATCGAGTACCCGGTTGAGAGTGTCGTTGCCGCGCTGCAGCGCCTCGCGCATCAGCCAATCGTTTCCGGTAGCTGACACCGCATTCAGATCCGTATTTGCCCACGGCAAGGCGATGACGCAGCTGGATTCCTGCGAGAGCTTTTTCACACGTTCCAACCAGTTTTTGGCAGCCTGCACTCCTTGGCCTGGGGTGTGCTCAAATTCATCAGCGCCCATGGTCCAGGAATCGCGCAAACGTCGGTTTTGGGCAACTGAGCTTGGCCGGGTTGCCGCTACCTTATAGCCTTGGGTCATCCTGTCTACGGCGTCGATAAGCTGCGGGTCAAGCGCAAGACACATCGATTGGGCAAGCTTGTCTGAAGCCGCAACGGCGGCAGAATAATCGTCAATCAGTTCATCGAGTCGCCCACCTTGCCCCAGCTGGGTGGACAGATCCTCGGTGCGCACGATCAAGTCTCTCGACTCCCCTGTTTCGCCACCCACAATATCCACAGTCGCACTGATTGGGTAGAGCACCGATGTTTTCACCGGGCTAGATGCTGGCTGGGTAAAATCAGCCGTCGGGGTGGCAAGCTCAGGGTTGTCGGCTACAGTATTTGCCGCATCCTGCGGCAGCGGTGCACTAGACGGCGGAGTGGGCACAGCACCCACACTGAGCAGGAAGCGTTGCGTATCCAACTTCGCCCCCGTCGTTGGATCTTGGAGCGCAATAAGAATGGGGTAGATGCCCGCTGTAGCAATGTTAAGCCCACCTGAAACATCCGGTGCAGTATCGATCACCAACTTCATTTCCCGCACTTCACCAGGACGCAGCTGCCCAGAAATCTCCTGTGTGCGAGCGAAATAGGGGTAGGCGCTGGGGGCATCGGCAAGCAACGCACGGGCACGCGCAAGCGACTCTGGCGCATCCGCATGCTGCGGCACCACAAGAAGCCCCGAATGCGCTTGCCGGGAATTATTCGCAATACGAATATTAACCAGCAACTGCTGCCCCAGATCAATGCGGGCAGGGGTACCCGTGACTGAAATGCTTAACTCACTAGCCCCATCAGCACTGCGCACATCCGGGTTAACCCAGCGCGCAATCGCAGCAGGATCAGAAGGGGAATTCGGCAACGCATCCGCAAACACCACAACAGGTTGAACGCTACCCAACATACCCAACGCCACAGCAACGCACACGCTAATGCCACGACGACGCCACCGCGCACACGCTGCTTCCTTAGCGGTGGCGCGGGTGTAGTGCACTTGATGCGATGGTGTAGTAGAGAGTGAACGATGTGTGCTCACCGCGGGGTCGACCTCCCCTCAGCTTTCTCTTTGCGGGCATATTCGGGGATCATGTCGTGGGCAATCCGAGCAAGCTTACGCTCATCGGCATAAGCAAAATGCTCGGACAATGCGGAGGCAGGAATCCACGCGACTTCGGTCACCTCGGGGTCTTCATCATTGAGTACCCCATCGACATAGCGCAGAAGATGATGGTGCACAGTCTTGTGAATCCTCGTCCCATCTGAGACGAACCAGTAGTCGATCACTCCTAGCTCAGCAATCACCTCACCGTGAATACCAGTTTCCTCCCACACCTCGCGCTCAGCGGTGTGCGCAATATCTTCACCCTGCTCCACATGCCCCTTCGGCATGGACCACAGCAAACGCCCGCGACGATCCATACGCCCAATAAGAGCAACATAAATCTTGCTCAAATCAACGGTCCCGTTGTCGGCAACAGCTTCCGCAAGCCCCGAAATGACCAACCCGCCCGCAGAGGTTTCATCCCGAACAACCATCCGTGTGGAGGAGTCGGAATACTTCACACCCCGGCGCGCCGGGGTGCTGCTGCGGGGGTTGCTGCGGATACTGCGTTTGCGGTTTTTGGCTGGTGTTTTTTGCTGGTTGCGGCCAGTTTTGCTCGGTGCGGTGTCCTTCTCGGCTAGTTGCGCTGGTGCGTGGGTGCCGCGCTGAGTGTCGCGTTGGGTGTGTGTGGTGCGCGTGGCGGTGCGCTGGTTGCGTTCTGCTTGTCGACGCCCAGTGCGTGCCTGATGCCCGTTTCTGCTGACCTCGCTTGAGGTGGTTGTGGGTGGCAGGTTGTGTGGGGTGTCCAGTGCTGAGAAGCGTGGTGGGGTGGGTGTGGTGGCGGTGGGCTGCACGGTGTGGGCTAACTGGTTAGGGGTGGGCTGGCCACTGTGGGTGCGGGATTCGGTGCGCTGCTTGCGGTTTTTATTGTGCTGATGTCCGCTGTTTTTACGTGCGCGCTTGTTCTCGCCTGTGTTTGTGGCACGCGAATTGGCCCCGTCGCTGGTGCGCTGTGGGGCTGGGGTGCCGTGTCGTCGAGCGTTGTTCGTCGACGTCGCTGAGGTGGGTGCTCCGGTGGTGGAGTTTTCGGGGGTGCGTTGGTTGGAGTTTCCGTGGCCGCGTCCCCGACCTCGGCGCCGACGACGGCGCTGACGTGAGTCACCGGTCCGTTTATCCCCGGAGGGGTTGGTCGGTGGCTGGATTTTTTCAGTCATCGTAAGTGATCGTATCCTTTTCCCTCGCCTAGCGCCTGCTCGACACAGCTGAACTGGGCTTTTCTTCTTCTGGTAGGGGGCGCTTGGGTCAATAAGGTGAGGAAAGGAGATTTTTAAACCAGCTGTGCCTTTGGTGGTAGTTGTTCACTGCGGTGGTGTGAATGTGGGGTGACTTGGTTTGTGGTGTGCTGTTTGAGTCAGTGCAGTGCGTGGTGGGTTTGGGGGTTTATGAGATGGTGGTGCCAGTTAGCTTAGGCAGGTGGTGAGAGTTGGGGTGTTTATCCTCACGGGCTACAGGGTAGACTGGGGCAACGTGACTACCCCCGATTTCTGTGAAATGAACTCTTTTGATTCTGCTGCGCCGAGCGTAAACACTGCCGAGGAGGCAATTAAGCAGGCCCGCAAGGGGTTAGAGCCGTACCTTCCACACCTTGTGCCTTTGGCTGAGAAGTTTCATGAGCACGGGCACCGCCTGTACCTTGTGGGTGGCTCCGTGCGCGACGCTCTGCTTGGTGTGCTCGGCAACGATCTTGACTTTACTACCAGTGCCCGCCCGGAACTCGTTGTTGAGATTTTGAACGAGTATGCCGAAGCGGTGTGGGACACGGGGATCGCCTTTGGCACTGTTTCTGCCGAAAAAGCTGGTCAACAGATCGAAATCACCACCTTCCGTTCCGATACTTACGACGGGTGCTCCCGCAACCCCGACGTGCAATTCGGCGACAGCTTAGAAGGTGATCTGATTCGCCGCGACTTCCGCTGCAACGCCATGGCGATGGAGATCACCCCAGCTGGGGAACTAGAGTTCTGTGATCCATTATCGGGCATGGAGGATCTGTTAGCGCACCGTTTAGACACCCCCGATAAGCCGTCGATAAGCTTCCACGATGATCCGCTGCGCATGCTGCGCGCTGCCCGTTTCGCCTCACAGCTTGGCTTCGACATCGCACCGCGCGTGCACGAGGCCATGCGTGAAATGTCGCATGAACTGCAGCGCATCACTCCTGAGCGCATCCAAGTTGAGCTGGATAAACTGATGCTCGGTGCCAGGCCTTGGGTGGGTATTGACATCATGACTGAAACTGGGCTGGCGAAAATTGTTTACCCCGAACTCGACGCGCTCAAAATGACGCAAGATGAGCACCAGCAACACAAAGATGTGTACGCGCACTCCCTGCAAGTGCTGCGCCAAGCCATGGATCGCGAAGACGGCGAGCCCGATCTTGTGCTGCGCTGGGCGGCGCTGGTCCACGACATCGGCAAACCTGATACCCGCGCCTTCGACGAGAATGGCAAGGTCAGCTTCCATCAGCACGAAGTTGTCGGCGCGAAAATTGTTCGCCGCCGCATGCGCGCCCTGAAATACTCCAAAGCCATGGTCAACGACGTATCACAGCTGGTCTTTCTGCACATGCGCTTCCACGGCTTCTCCGAAGGGAAATGGACAGACTCCGCGGTACGCCGCTACGTCACTGACGCCGGTGCTCTGCTCGACCGCCTGCACACACTCGTGCGCGCCGACTGCACCACCCGTAACCAGCGCAAAGCAGCCCGCCTGCAACGCACCTACGACCACCTGCTTGAGCGTATCGACGCCATCGCGGCCAAAGAAGATCTCGCCCGCGTCCGCCCCGATCTCGACGGCAACGCAATTATGCAACTGCTCAACTTAAAGCCAGGACCTGAGGTGGGCAAAGCGTGGTCATATTTGAAAGAACTCCGGCTCGAACTCGGCCCACTCGATCCCGAACTCGCCGAAAAATACCTGCTGGAGTGGTGGAACGACTACAAGGACAACCCCAGCGGTTAAGCGCAAGCAAACACACCCCCACGATGCTAAGGAAGCGTTGGCTTTGATCGGGGGCGCATAGCCCTCGGTGGGTGTGTTCGCACAGGCCTGCACTACACTAAAAAACAACATATCCCCCCTTTCCATCACGTTCTCCCCTACCGCACGACGTACTCGCGTGTAAACGGCAGGATCAGGAGAACACGGCACACAGGGAAACAACGACTGATGTCTTTATTTGCACACACTTCATTCCGCGGAATCGAACGCAGCGAACCAGCACCCGGCATGCTGCTGATCTCTGCACCCGACATGAACAGTGACGACTTTCGCCGCAGTGTCGTCGTTCTCATCGACCACGGACAGCAAGGCACCTTCGGTGTGGTGATTAACGATATTTCCGAACAAGCGGTAGCCAACGTCCTCCCAGAATGGGCACTGTGCATGGCCAAACCCCAAGCGGTATTTATCGGCGGCCCCCTCTTCCCCGAAAACGCCCTAGTACTAGGTGTAGCCAAACCCGAAGTCGATATTGACGCGGCACCCTACCTCAACCGGCTGGCCAACCGAATTGTGCACGTAGATATGCGTGCCGACCCTACTGCACTTGTCCACGAACTCGAAGGTGCCCGCTTCTTCGTCGGCTGGGCGGAATGGGCACCAGGGCAACTCGAACACGAAATTGAATGCGGCGACTGGTTCGTAGCGCCCTGCCTGCCCGGCGATATTATCGCCCCAGGCAAAGTAGATGTGTGGGCAGACGCTTTGAAGCGCCAACCCATGCCCATGCCGCTGCTGAGTACCCACCCTGGCTACGACCAAGAAGAAAATTAAGTGACACACAAGGCGAATGTTTCACGTGAAACATTCGCCTTGTGCAATTGCGGTATACCGCGGTGAAATAAAGTGCCTGTGGATATAAAGCGGTTAAAAGTCGGGGAACTTTACTTTCGCTTCCTGCCACAAAGTATCGAATTCTTCCTGCGAAACGGATGAGGGCTCAATATCAGGGAAATCGGCATAAGAATCAGGATGCGGCACCAACTTCTGTGGGGCAGAAGCCATACCAACCATCTTGTCAGCAGTAGCCATCCCGTGAATCCGTCCCTGCGGATCTAGCTCAATCATGCGCACCAACGCACACATACCTGCAGCCTGTGGTACCAATTCCGCAATGTGCGTAGTGGAACCAGCGCCGGGAATAGTTAAATCAATCCGAACAAATAACGAGCTCATCACAATATCCTTTGTGTACAAGGTGGTAGGTGGTCTAGTCGATTCTACGAGCATACGCCGATGCCAAAGCAGAACACATCATCAATTGAATCTGGTGGAAAATCATCAACGGCAAAATCAACATACCCACATTCGCTCCGCCAAAAATCACCGCAGCCATAGGCAAACCTGTCGCAAGTGACTTCTTTGAACCACAGAACTGAATTGCCTTGCGATCAGCATCGTCAAAACCTAAACGTTTAGCCACCACGAAGCTCAGCCACAGCATGAAGGCCACCACTACAACCGATAAAATGCACAAAAATGCCACGTCAACAAGGCGTACCTTCGACCACACACCAGCAACCACACCTGCGCTAAACGCCGAGTACACCACCATGGCGATCGACCCGCGATCGACTATCTTCGTAGCCTTGAGCGCGGCGAAACTGCCCACTAAAGGACGGCAGAACTGGCCGACAATGAAGGGCAGCAAAAGTTGCACGGCAATATCAACAAAGACCCCGGCGTCGATACGCACACCCTGATCAGCGCGCATAAACAGCATCACGAGCACGGGTGTGAGGAAAACACCGGCAAGATTACTTGCCGAAGCCGCAACAATCGCCCCAGCAACATTTCCCCGCGCAATCGAAGTAAACGCCACCGACGACTGCACCGTCGACGGAACCAAGGTCAAATACACAATCCCCGCATACAACGGCGCACCCACCAGCAACTTCAGCGGCGATAGCGCCAGACCAACCAGCGGAAACACCACAAAAGTAAAAGCTAAAATAACAAGATGCAACCGCCAGTGCTTCACGCCCTGCAACGCCTGCGCCGTGGATAAACGGGCACCGTAGAGGAAAAACAGCACCGCAATACCGATTTTCGTGGCCAAAGAAAAAGCCTGCGCAAAGGAGCCTTGGGCGGGAAAGACAATCGCCAGGATAACCGCCGCAATGATCAAAACAATAAGCGGATCAAGCCGCTGAACAAGTCCTCGCATAGCCACGCGCACGCATCTAGCCGACCGTTGCGGTCTCGCCCGAAACCGCCACATTCAGTGGCTTCATCGGGTCGCGGGCAGGTCCGCTGATCACAGCACCATCAACAATCGAAAACTCCGAATTGTGCGTCGGGCAGCGCACAATATCACCATCAACCTGACTGATCTGCGAATTCTGGTGCGGACACACCGTGGAATACGCCTTGTACTCACCTGCCACCGGTTGGGCCAGGATCACACCATCGACAATCACCGCGCTACCAACAGGGACATCGGCAATGCTCAACTCGACAGGGTCTTTACCGCAGGCTGTAAGGGCAATCCCAGCAAAAGTAGTCGCGGTGCCCAGCAAGAACATCCGGCGGCTACACTTCACCTGCCCCGCGCCAGTTGCGCGTGGGCTACTAGCGTGCTCAGGATCGGTGGGATGGGGGAAATTTTGGGTAGTCATGGTTTCCAGTATCGCACTTTCAGCCCCACAAACTCCATTACCCCCATCTGTGCGCCACGAAGATTCCCGCATGTGCGCTGAGTTGTGGAAAAAGGGCAGCGATTGCTCTGCTCCAACGATTAAGCTTGTGCGGTATGACAACAATCCCTTCCCTTTTCCAACCTTTTTCATTGCGTGGTCTTCAGCTCCGTAACCGCATCGTGCTTCCACCGATGTGCCAATATCAGGCAATCGGCCGCGACGGCATGGTCACTGATTGGCACCTCCAGCACTACGGTGCCCGCGCTGCCGGTGGCTTCGGCCTGATCGTGGCTGAGGCGAGTGCGATCTGCCCTGAGGGTCGGATCTCGCCGCTGTGCGCGGGTATGTGGACGGATGAACAGGCCCAGGCGTGGCGCAGAATCGTCGATTGTGTTCACAGCCAGGGCAGCGCAATGGGCATTCAGCTGATCCATGCGGGGCGTAAAGCCTCAACCTTCCCCATGCTGCCAGGCTTTAGCCCTGGCTCTGTGCCCATTGCTGATGGTGGTTGGGAAACTTCTGCACCTAGCCCTGTGGCGTTTCCGAAGCTGCGTACCCCTTGTGCGATGACACGTGAGGAGATCCAGCAGATTCCGGTTCTGTTCGCCCAAGCCGCGGCGCGCAGTGTCGCTGCCGGCTTCGATTTGGTGCAAATCCATGCGGCGCACGGTTATTTGCTGCACCAATTCTTCTCCCCGCTATCAAACCAGCGCGATGATGACTATGGTGGCAGTTTCGCAAACCGCACTCGCCTCGTGCATGAGGTGGTTGACGCTGTGCGTGAAGCAGTCGGTCCGGATTATCCCGTAAGCGTGCGTTTGTCGGCCACGGACTGGTTTGACGATGATTCTTCCGTGGATGCATGGTCGGTGGCTGATTCGGTGCAGTTGTGTCAGGATTTAGCGGCGCGGGGCGTTGATCTTATTGATGTGTCGTCTGGTGGTGTGGCACCTGCCCCAATTGTGACAGGTCCTGGTTATCAGGTTCCTTTCGCTGCGGCGATTAAAAAGCATGTGTCGGTTCCGGTTGCGGCTGTTGGTCAGCTGGGTGATCCTGCGCTGGCTCAGCAGGTGTTGGATGAGGGGAAGGCGGATCTGATTAATGTTGGCCGCGCTGCCTTGTTCGATGCTGCGTGGCCGGTGCGTGCTGCTCATGCGTTGAGTTTGGATCGTTCGGATTGGCCGGTTGCGCCGAGCTATCATCGCGGTGAGTGGCGCTAACCTCCCCCTTTACTTACATTGCTGGCAATTGAATATAACTAGGGGTTGTTTTTGAGCTTTCCTGCTTTTCGACGCCTCAACCTACCGCACTTCATTGTCACCGACCGCCCGGCTCAAAGAGTTCCTATCTCCCTCGGCGCGGGTGGTGTGTTGGCGATAGCTTGAGTGCCTGACTCTCACAAGACGCCTTCAATAGGTCTCACTCCCCTCCCCGGCAACCATCTGCCAGCGTCACAATTATCGTCACAGTGATGTAAATAAGATAACTTTGTGTACCCGTGCCAACTTCACCCCTCATAGTTGTTTTTTCGGGTTTTCACCCCTCCTTTTATCACTCGCCCACGTTCTCTCACTGACACGAATGTGGCGTGCCCCAACCTCTAATCCCCCATCAATTCCTCGAACAACAAAATTAGCGCCACTGTTTTACCTAGCACGCACACTATTATGTTTTCTTCTAAACCCAGTTCTGCTTTCGTCAGTGCATTCTTCTAGCCCCAATTTTCTTCTTCACCCCTATCCTTGAGATGCCTGCACTGCCGCAATTTCAATTCTTGTACTCCAAGGCGAAGTTTCAATGAACCATTCCCCGCCATCGCTGTGGCACGAGCTCGGTGCATTTTTTAACCCTCACCTAGCCCCGATCCTAGAACTTGAGGCATCGCACATTGAGTTTGGTTATGCCAGGTTGCGCTTTTTGGCATGGGCTCTCGTGTCTATGTTTCACGTGAAACATAGAAAAACGATCGCGCAGAAACCGCATCGTCTGCGCAATCAGGAAGCCCCAACTGCTTGTATGAAGATGACGAGGCGGGTTGAGAAGAATGCCTAGCAACGGTTTTCGGCTGGTATATGAGCGCTAATCGTGAAACGGAGCCCCTCCTGTTTGTTGGTTGGCGTTGCCTTCCGAAGAACAAAGTCACTAAAAAACATACCTCCTATCGTCGACAATTAAGTGTCAAGAGTGTGCGTCCATTGGGTTCACTTAATCGCTTTCGGACGTCTCCTTCAAAGACCACCCCGTTGCGTTGAACTTTGTAGAAGCTGCATACGTAGCATACTTTAGCCCCTCAAACGAGATTTCTATTGTGGTGGATTAGGATTCCAGCCAGGACTAAACCCCCGAAGCATAACTATGCGCAAGGATTTTTTAAACCCTAAGGAAGACGACGATTCCATTAAAATCAATTGCACCCCTGTTGTGAGTACTCCTACTTATTGAGTGGAAAAGGAAACAGTGAAGGTGACGCTATTAAAAATCTGTCGTGGGCTGTTGCGTGGTTTTGCTCCAATGCCCAACACCGCCATCCAACGATGAAACCGTGTATCAAAGCAGCGGATATCGCCATGTCGAAATTGAGATCGTAATGTTCTCAACAAGGTGGCAAAACCCACTACCGCGCTTTACTTCAAGAACTTCAGGGGACTTTGGTGTCGTTGGAAGCTATCCGGCAGTCGCCACTGCCGAAAACAAGACAATTAGTAGGGTGAATGTTTCACGTGAAACACTGCCCTAAAAGTGCACAATGTTGACCTAGCCTGTTGCACTGATGAAAGTCCTCAAGATTCAAACCAACAAAAAAGCACACGTTGCGCGGAAAAGATGTGTCTGGAAAACATAGGGTTCGCGTCCCACCTGAGCCAAAGAGTGCGAAGGATACAGATACCGCCGATGCACAAACTCCTCGACAAAGAAAGCGCGTGCAGATTGGAGTGGGAAGTTTGTGAGCCTACAGCTTTATCCTGAGGTGGATTAAAGGGTGAGACACTTTAGTTTCTGAACCCTGCATAGGCGGTAAATCTTTATCGGTAGATACTAAAACTAGCGCGCACGAGTTGGTGAAATACGAGTGTTCTTCGAGGTTCAGTACTGGGCCAAGATGAGCGCTGGAGACAATTGGGACCTGAGGGAGGAACGAGAAGGACGGCACTGTCGCAACGGTATCCGAATTTAAAGTGAAGTGTGTACGAGTCTCGACCTTCCACTGAATAGCAGCGATCTGAAGCGCGAGAAAAAAGGACAGTGCATCTAGATCCAAACGCACTGTTTTCCTTGGGGTTGTTGCTGAAAGAAACGGAGCGCGATTATGAGGTCGGCCTAAAGTGGTGAAATCATTGTTTCACGTGAAACATTGAACGATGGGCGCGGACTATCGACACCTAATGATTGCCAACGAACACTCCCCTATCCCGTCATTGATTGACTCGTGGATCATTCTCATTTGGGGGTGGGAACAAAAGAAAGAAACCTGCGCAAGTCCCATCGTAAAGAACTTCACTGGTGCAGCACGAGCCTAAGCCGTTGGTCGGGACTGGCGGATAGGTGTTGAGGCAGTAGTAAGAAAACAACATGAAGTGAGCGCACAAAGGTCATGAAGACGGGTTGAATCGCTCGCTTCCTAGCGGTCCTAGAACGACAAAGATGGGTTAGTGGGTGCAATGCCAACGGATAAAACAAGAACGCGTGCCCATTCATCACTAGAGCGGATTGGTTTTTGGTGTTGTGGGATGGCCGGAGGCATGTGGAACAAGCGCCAAGTAGTCCGTCATTCTTTCCGGGAGTATTGATAATCCTCGTTTCGAGCGAGGTGTGGATAAGGATGAATGATGAACCATAAATTTTGAGAGCCGATTTTTCGTAGGGTAACTCTGCGCCGAAAAGAGCCCTAAACGTTGGCCGTTCTTTGAAATTTTCTCCGTTACTGAGTAGGTGTGCGTCGGTAATGTTGAGGGCGAATAAGAGTGTTTCATGAATGCATGAAGACGCAATCCGGGAAGTCGACATTGGTGGGTGAAGCACACGGCGGTTCGGAGTTTGAGGGGAATTGTGGTGGGACTGCCGCTTTGGAAATTTTCGAAGGAATAGTGGAAAACGAGGGCATGCGATGCACAGATGGTGGTGTTGAATAGGGAGTGGAATACCGGCGCGGAAGTTGAAGATGCGGTACGCGCCCGAGGTCGGGTATGAAGTGTTTCCACAATCTGGGGCACAAAGTGGGCTGAAGAAACGCCTTTCATTTCAGGGATAAATTGGGGCTTGCATAGAGGAAACCGAATTCTGCGGATAAGTCATGGGGCCGAGGTGCGGTGGTATGGGAGGGGTGTCTAATGAAGGGTAGGTGGATATGTCGATCAACGTGTCAATTCACCATGCGCAGGTTTGAGTCGAAACTATGGAAATGTTTCACGTGAAACACTAGAAAATTAGTGCCGATGGATATGCTGGCGCAGGCAAGAATGAGATCGAGAGTAAGTGCTTCTGGGGGTTGGATGAGCGGTGTGGATGAAGAGATCGTGGGTGCTGAAGCGAAGTGGGTTGTGGTTTTTGATGCGGTGATTGTGCGGAGGTTGTTCACGGGTGCTTCGGATGTTCGCGAAGCGGAACGCATTGGAAACTTCGTGTTATGGGATCAGGAGGGGCTGTTGCTTTAAGGAGACTGGACTGTGATTCCGGAAGGCGGCAGTGGAAGAAATAGGTGCTGTAGTGGGTGCTGGCGGAGGGATGCTTGCGGTGAGATTTAGGTGTGGGGCGCTGTAAGCGCGGGCGTGGATTGTGTGGTACGCGTGGCCTGTTATGGGTGATGGGTTTAGTGCTGGTGAGCCTACATGCGAGGTCAAACCCCTCCCCTACCCCACCGAGGTGGGAGAGAAATTTATCTAGGGACTTTTTAGCAATGTTTCACGTGAAACACTCAGCCCCGCACCACAGGTATAAGTGGGCGGGGCTGGGAAGGGATGGAGCCACAGATTAGCGTGTGGTTGCAGCTTTCATGGCGGTGAGGAATTCAGTCAGTTCCGCGTGAAGCGAGGCGGAATCGGTGACTGCGGTGGGAAGGGAGTCTGGGCAATGGCGCTCAATGATCGCGGTGATAGCGGAGCCGGTGATAGCGCCGTCGGCACCGGCGGCAATCGCGTCGGCAACATGGCGCGGGGTGGAGATACCGAAACCAAGCAACACGGGGGCGCCGTCGAAACGCTTAATGTTGTCGACAACCTCGCGCAAACCAGTTGTCTGAGACTCACGCTCAACACCAGTGACGCCATCGCGGGAAATCGCATAAATATAACCCTCCGAATGGCGAGCAACACCGGCGAGAGTTGCTTCCGCCGCCTGGGCCGGGGCGATAAAAATTGGGGCGATGCCCGCCTTCTTCGCAGCCGCAATAAACGGTTGCCCCTCACGCACGGGAACATCAGGGATGAGAATGGAATCGGCACCGGCGTCGGAAAACTCTTGATAGAAACGATCCAAGCCGCGGGTGAACGGAACGTTGCCGTAAATCAACAAGCCCAATGGAAGATCAGGGAACTCCTCACGAATCTTCCGGATGAGGGAGAGTGAAGAATCCACTGTTGCGCCCGCGGCGAGCGCACGAATGTGAGAGCGCTGAATCGTCGGACCGTCAGCAACCGGGTCGGAGAAAGGGACACCAAGTTCAAGCGCATCCGCGCCCGCAGCAACAAGAGTGCGCACAATCGCAAGCGAATCAGCCGGGGTGGGATCACCCAACATGACGAAGGGGACGAACGCCCCCTCCCCTGCCCCAGCGAGGCGAGTGAACATGGCGGAATAACGAGAAGAAGAATGAAGCGACATAAGAGAACAACTTTCGAAACTAGACAGACAGTTCAGGGTGAGCTTCCAGCGTGCGGCGAATGAGGTCCACATCCTTATCCCCACGACCAGACAGAGAAACAAGAATCGTGATCTGCTCACCATTCTCTTCAGCAAGACGCGCACGCTTGAGCGCATAGGCCAACGCATGCGAAGACTCGAGTGCGGGAATGATACCTTCCTCCCGCGCGAGAAGTTGGAAGGCCTCCAAAGCCTCAGCATCAGTGACCGCAACATACTTCGCCCGACCCGTCGCAGCCAAGTGAGCATGCTCCGGGCCAACACCGGGATAATCCAAACCAGCGGAGATCGAATAGGACTCCTCCACCTGCCCATCCGAATTACGCATCAGGTAGCTGCGCGCCCCATGCAAAATACCGATCTGCCCACTGTTGATCGTCGCGCCGTGCTTAGCGGAATCAAGACCCAAGCCGCCAGGCTCAGCACCAACCAACTCCACCTGATCCTCCTCAATGAAATCAGCGAACATACCGATCGCATTAGAGCCACCACCCACGCACGCCACCACAACATCGGGCAGGCTACCCGTGCGCTCAATAATCTGCTTTTTCGCCTCCTTAGAAATCACACGGTGAAATTCCTTCACAATAGTGGGGAACGGATGAGGACCAGCCGCCGTACCCAACAAATAGTGCGACTCATGGAAGGTCGCAGTCCAATCACGCAGCGCCTCATTCACAGCATCCTTCAACGTGCCCGACCCAGAATCCACAGGCACTACCGTCGCCCCCATCAACTGCATCCGGTACACGTTCGGTTGCTGGCGCACCACATCCTCAGCGCCCATATAAATCACACAATCCAAACCAAGCAGCGCACAAGCCAATGCGGTTGCGGTGCCGTGCTGCCCCGCCCCAGTCTCCGCGATGATACGCGTCTTACCCATACGCTTCGCCAACAAAGCTTGGCCAATCACCTGATTGGTTTTGTGCGCACCGCCGTGCACGAGATCTTCACGCTTGAGAAAGATACTCGCAAAGCCACGACCCTGCCCGGCAAGCGGAAGGTTTGAGCACTCCGTCAGCGGGGTGGGGCGGCCTAAATAGTCTTGGAAGTAGGCAGACAGTTCCGCCCGAAAATCTTCGTCGTCCATGGCGTCAACGAAAGCGCGCTCCAATTGATCGAGCGCAGGGCTCAAGGATTCCGGAACGAACTGTCCACCGAACTCACCGAAGTATGCGGGAAGAAGGGTCTGCCCGCCAGCCGCGGCGGAGGTGTGTGTGGCATTCATGAGTTAGGCTCCTGTTTTCTTTGATGGGGTGTAGTGGAAGGAACGGATGCGGGCAAAGGCGCGAGCCACCAATCCGAGATCTTTCGTGTGATGGCGGTGGGAATGATCCGGGTACTCCACGCCGGAGTTCAGGTCGAGGCCGTACGCGCCCACTGCTAGTGCTTCATCAAGGTTGTCGAGGTTTAAGCCACCGGCGATGAAGGAGTGCTGTTTTATTTCATCCGGGATGAGCGTCCAGTCGAAGGTTTCGCCGCTGCCGCCCTCCCCCGCGTCGAGCACAAGCGTATCGACGCGCCCAACAAGTTGCTGGGCAATGAAAGGTCCGTTGGGTTTGGTCATGGAGATAGCACGCCACAGGTGGATGTCGGGGAAACCGGCACGATCAAGGTCGCGGCGGGCGGCGTCGATAAGCTTCAATTCCTCCTCGATACTGGCGCATAAAGGCGCGTGAATTTGAACCGCGTGGATGCCAGGCATTGCGAGCTCGTGGAAGTTCTCGGTCCGACGCGATACTGCCACGTAGTGCAGATCAGGTTCGGCGTGGATGATTTTTTGCGCGGTTTCACGTGAAACATTGCGCGGACTTTTCTCTTCAAAAATCAGCCCGCCGTAGACCGCACCCATGCTGCGAACACCCTGGGCGACTTCAGGCGAAGTGATGCCGCAGACTTTGTTCGCGCCGTACACCAACCTGCGGGCAGCGAGATCAACATCGGGTTGGCTTGTTAGTTGCGAACCCACCAAGAAACCGTTGGCGTGAGCGCTAAGTGTGCGTACGGTGTGATTGTCCCGAATCCCAGATTCCGCAACGAGGATCGCGTCGTCGCCAATTAGTGCGGCAAGAGCAGCGGAGCGGGACAAGTCGATGCTGAGATCGTGAAGATTCCGATGATTCACACCGAAGATACGCGCACCAAGTTTCTGCGCCCGCACGACTTCCTCTTCGTCGATAACCTCGGTGAGAATATCGAGATTATAGCGAGCCGCCACAGCCGCCAAATGCCGGTACTGCTCGTCGCTGAGAATGCTGAGCATCAGCAAAATCGCATCCGCCCCGAAATAGCGGGCAGCTATAATCTGGCATTCGTCGATGATGAAATCCTTACACAACACCGGAAGATGAGTGGAAGCAGCCACAGTAGAAAGGTGATCATAATCCCCGCCGAAGCGGGCAGGCTCACACAGCACGGAAATGCCCACGGCGAAGCGGGAGTAGATCCTGGCAATCGCGCCAGGGTTATACTCACTGCGAATAAGACCAAGGGACGGTGAAGCGGACTTGCACTCCATGATGAACGCAGCCCCTCCCCTCCCCCGCTGGGCAAGTCCTTTTTCCAAACTGCGTTCGGAGAGCGGAAGCGTCGCCGGATCGACGTGAGCAATCCGATCGCGAATATCGTCCAAGTGTGTGCGACGGGTGGCCACAATCTCTTCAAGGATGGTTGGCAGTGCCGACTGCGTAGATGAATTAGTGGGTGCCATAATCAGAATCCTCATGTTTCTTCAACCATGCGGCAACGGTGCCGTCAGCAATAAGTTCGCGAGCTTTCATCGCACCATCGCCAATGGTGGGTACTGCACCATGCAGATAGAACATGGCGCCAGCGGAAGCAGCCAGCGCATCGTTGTGCGCTTGGGTTCCGTGACCGGAAAAAATCTTGCGTATAATCGCGGCATTTTCTGCACCATCACCACCGGCTAATGCCGAGAGCGGATGGGTGCTCAAACCCATAGACTCAGGAGTGAGTTGGTAATGTTCAATGCTTCCATTATTTAACTCCCACACATCGGTGGGGCCATGCACCGCGATCTCATCGACACCACTACCGTGAACAACGAGTGCGCGTTCGCGACCCAATTGCTGAAACACTTCGGCGATCACCGGGCCTAGTTCAGGTTTGGCAATGCCCATGATTTGCAGGGCTGGGCGGGCTGGCGACAAGATGGGTCCGAGAATATTAAAGATGGTGGGCAGCTTCAACGCGCGTCGCACCGGCATCACATGCGCGATCGCTGGATGGTAGGCGGGGGCGAAAAGGAAGGTGAAATTCGAGGCTTCCACTTGGCGCACCGCGCGATCTGGGTCAAGATCAAGGGGGATGTTGAGCGCTTCGAGTACGTCGGCGGAACCGGATTTGGAACTCACGGAGCGGTTGCCACATTTGACTACCCGGCATCCCCCAGCGGCGGTGATCAGTGAAGCGCCGGTGGAAATGTTGATGGTGTTCGAGCGGTCGCCGCCCGTTCCGGCGGTATCTAACACGCCTTCGCCTTGCACTGGGAATGGCCTGGAGGCGTTGATGAAGGCGCGTGCGGCGCCGAGAATATCTTCGAGTTTTTCACCGCGAGTGCGCAAAGTGGCCAGCAGCGCCGCGATGTGCACATCGTCATATTCGCCCATTGTGAGTGGGGTGAAGACTTTTTGGGCTTCGTCCGCTGTGGGCTGTGGGTTGTCGAGATAGTTCAGTAGGTTGTCGATCAGGGCTGGTGTGCTCATATTTTTTCCTTCGTGCAGTGCGTGACGACGTCGCCACACTGCACACTAGTATTGTCACTGTGACTTTTGCGGGGGATGTGGGCATACACTAGGTGCGGTGCAACAGTTGCGTGATACAGCGATCGACGATGATCGGCCCGGTAGGGCTGAGCACGCTTTCGGGATGGAACTGCAAACCGATAGCTGAGTGATCATCAGTGATCGCTGCCATGATCACCGAACCAATTTCCGCGCGGGCACTTGCCAGACTCACGATTCCTGCTGGGGCATCCTCCACGCGACAGCCGAGCGAATGATAGCGTGCGACCGGTACGAGTCGACCAGAGAAATTATTCTCGGGTCCCGCATCGGTTGTCAGTCCCTGGAAAATGGGTGACTGAAGACCAGCCTGGGAAAGCTCCATAGAATCTGTGACCCCATGCACGGGGCCGCAGGGACCCACGCTTGCGCCGAAATGTTCCAGCAAAGCCTGGAATCCTAAGCAGATACCGATGATCGGAATTGTCCCGATGCAGGCTTCAATGATGTCCATCATGTTGCCGGCCTCCCGCGGGTGGCCAGGGCCTGGGGAAAGACAAATCAAATCAGGTTCAGCTTGGAGAACCTGCTCAACACTGACTGTATTGCGAAAAACAGTGCAGCGGTATCCTCCGACGGCAAAAACATCAACGAGGTTGTATACAAAGGAATCGTGGTTGTCGATCAAAACCACATGGGTGCCGTTATTCATGCGCGTGAAATCTCCAGCTTCTTATTGGTGGCGGCAGCTAAGGCACTTAACACCGCATATGCTTTGTGCACTGTTTCATCGGCCTCCGATTGCGGGTTACTATCGCGCACCACACCGGCACCAGCCTGCACGGTGGCGATCCCATTGTCAACGAAGGCTGCGCGAATCACAATGGCAGTATCCATGGAACCATCCCCCTTCAGATAGCCCACTGCCCCACCATAAGATCCGCGGCGTGTGCCTTCCACTTCACGCACAAGCTCCATGGCACGCAGCTTCGGCGCACCCGTCAGGGTTCCCATGTTCATGCACGCACGATACGCATCGAGGGCATCAAAGTCGGGGTGCAAGGTTGCAGTCACGCGGGATACAAGGTGCATGACGCGGGAATAGCGATCAACCTGCAACAGGTCGGCGACCCTGCGGGTGGCGGGAACCGCGACCCGGGCTAGATCATTGCGGGCGAGATCAACAAGCATGGTGTGCTCAGCGATTTCTTTAGCATCGGTGCGCATATCCAGTTCAGCCCGGATATCGAGTTCGTGGTTGATACTGCCATCCGGGTTGAGTCCACGTGGCCGGGTTCCAGCGATGGGATAGACCTGTACTTCGCGGGTGTCGGCATTGAATTTGAGATTGGATTCAGGCGACGCGCCGAAAAGCTCATAGGTGCGGTCATTGTGAAAACCGCGTACATAAAACATGTACGGACTCGGATTCATTGTGCGCAATTGTCGGTAGGCGGTGAATGCGTTGGGGCAATCAAGGGTGAAAGCACGGGCCGGCACTACCTGATAGGCATCGCCACGGCGGATATGCTTCTGCATTTCTCCAACATGGTTACGGAAATCGGCGTCGGTGATGGTAGCGATTGCGCTAAGGGTTCCGTTCGTTTCAATCGCCGGTGCCGGCTCATACGGCCGTACTTCATTTATATTGTGCGCAATACTGTCAAGGGTTGCGTGTGCCTCCTCCTTGGTTGTTGCCACACATTCAACGCGAGCACTACGAGTGAGGTGATCAATCTGTAGCAATACCTCCGCAACCAAAAACTGGTAGTCGGGGTAAGTATTAGTGGAATCAGCAACTGCAGGCAGGTGTTCAAAGCTTGCTACATAGTCGAAGGCAAAACCGCCCCCCAACAAAGGCAGGTTCTCGCCCTGATAACCTGCACGAGACTGCAAGGCGCGTAGAACCTCAATGTTGGACACATCCTTCAACCTGTCGCGCTCATTGACCTTTCTTGATGCGCGGAAACGAAATGCCGCCGTCGTCACGCTCTGGGAAATTACATAGTCAGCGAGATCATCAACAAGTCGGGCGAGCATCTGCTGCCCCACGGGTGTGAGCGCATCAACCTGAACATCATGGTGCGTGCAGGTCACACGCAACGCAGCGCGGATAATCGCAAGACAATTAGTGTTTTTCTTCGACTCAATATCAGCGCTTTCCAACAAGATCGCATCGGTTGCTTCTGTGCCCCCAAGGTGGGCAAACAACGCGGAAGCGTCTTCATGGTAGGCCACATCACGCGCCTGGGTGACAAGAGAAAAAGGTGTGTGTTGTTTACAGCTCATGGTCTAGTTACCTTCGTGGTTGCCCACACCTTCCGCCTTATTCGATTCTAAAGTCATCGCTGCCAGAACTTCAGCAACACGAGGATTAGTCACATCGGTTACAGCTGGATCCTCACCGGCAAGATCGCCGAGGATATTGCGCACATAATTGACATCCTTATCGCCCCGACCAGACAAGTTCACCAAAATATTAATAGACTCGCCACTACGCTCAGCCTCCTCAGCCAGCTTGAGAGCATAAGCAAGCGCATGAGAGGACTCAAGCGCAGGAATAATACCTTCGTAACGGCTGAGCATACGGAAAGCCTGCAACGCCTCAGCATCAGTGATGCCAACATATTCCGCACGGCCGATATCGAGCAGGTACGCATGCTCAGGGCCAACACCAGGATAATCCAAGCCAGCAGAAACCGAATGGGAGTGCAGCACCTCGTTATCCTCACCAAGCAGTACATAGGTGTGCGAGCCGTGCAACACCCCAGCCTTACCGCGGTTTAGTGGCGCGCCGTGTCGGCCAGAATCCAGCCCTTCACCCGCAGGCTCAACACCAATGAGGCGCACGCGATCGTTGCCGGGCTTATCTTCGAGGTAGTCCGCGAAAGCACCAATCGCATTCGAACCGCCACCCACGCACGCAACAACGACGTCGGGAAGCACACCGGTGCTTTCGAGCATCTGCTCGCGCGATTCGCGGGAGATAACTGCCTGGAATTCGCGCACCAGCTTCGGGAATGGGTGCGGGCCACAGGCAGAACCCAGCAAGTAGTGGGTGGTGTCGAGATTATCCACCCAATCGTTGAGTGCCACATCAATGGCATCCGACATGGAATCACCGTGCTCGTTAGTCACGGGAACAACGGTCGCACCCATCAACCGCATACGGTAGACGTTTGGCTGCTGGCGGGCGACATCTTTTGCACCCATGTAGATGGTGCATTCCATACCCATCAGCGCTGCAACCATGGCGGTGGCGGTACCGTGTTGGCCAGCACCAGTCTCAGCGATGAGGCGGTTTTTACCCAAACGCTTGGCAATCAATGCTTGTGCGAGCACCTGATTGCCCTTGTGGGCGCCACCGTGGACGAGATCTTCACGCTTGAGGAAAATACGGGCTGTGCCTCGGCCACGACCTTCCAGCGGCAAGTTCGCACATTCGGTGATTGGGGTTGGGCGGCCCAGATAGGTGCGGCGCAGGTGGTCGAGTTCTTCTTCAAAGGTAGGGTCGTCGAGAACCTCAACGAAGGCTTTTTCCAGCTGGTCAAGCACAGGGTAGAGTTTCTCGGGCACGAACTGTCCGCCGTAGGGGCCGAAGTATGCCTCTAGGAGGGTTTCGCGGACGGTGTTCTCGCTCATGTTGTGATGCCTTTCGCTCTAAGTGGTAGTGGAGCTTCAAGGCTTTTTGGTGAGCGGTGGAGAAAAAAATTTAGGCCCGACCGAAAGAAGCGCTGAAGCTTCGAATTTCCGTGGGCTTGAAAGTGAACAACGAAGGGGCCCGCGGGTTACGCGCGCCACCACCAGAAGTTGTTCATAGTATTCATTAACTGAAAAATCTACACACAAGTGTTTAGCCGACGCAACCTTTCACCCCTAGATATTCCCCCACCCCGCATGTGTACCTCCCGATGAAAAAACCTCACCCTGTGTTCCCCACCTCACGCACGCACCACAGATGGAGGTTGTGATGCTGGTCAGGGTTGGGGAGGGTGAGGAGGAGGGTGCGGGAGGGGCGGAAGTGGGACTATTTGTCGGATTCTTCAGCCGCGCGTCGTAAAGCTGCTAGATCGATGGTGGTGGGTGCTTCGTTGCAAATACCAGCACCAGAGCAGCCGGAGGGGTCGCAGCTGCCCGTAGTCTCGCACGGCATATCCCCCTCATCCTCACAGCTGGTGTGCTCGTGCGCATCGGTGTCAGCGTTGCTTGCACCGCCACAGCAGCCACCGGAATCAGAGGAGCAGCCGTCGCTTTCGTGCTCCTGACCCATAACCCCAGCAGCGCGAGTAGCCAGCGATGCGCCAAGCCCAAGGAAGTAGAGGGCTGCAATGAATCCGATGAGGGTGAAGATTAAAAGCCAGGAGATGCCGCTGAATGGGGGCACGGCGGCAATCGCCATGGCGGCGCCGGCTGCAACCCACAGTGGGCCGGCGAACTGGTGTGCCGTGTCCCAGTTTTCTTTGGATTTGCGCACTTCGGGGACTTTAATGCCGACGTATTTATTACCCGGCAGGTGGCGGGTCCACGCGAGGCCGCCAACGATAAGGAGGAAAACGGAGAGGAGGGCGAGGATACTGCCGAGAATCATCATGCTTTCAACTCTAGCGATGAACAGCCAGCGCCTGAAAAATTTTAAGCCTTCACGCTACAAACTCCCACGAAAGCCTTTGATACTCCCCTCGCCCACACAGGGCTTTATCGGCAGTGAGAAAAAGCAGTGAGAAATAACAGCCCGTAACCAGTCACAGCACAGCCAGAAATGCTCTGTGTAATCTGTTTGTGTCGCATAATAGCTACTGGGTGGCTGTCAATCTCCCCGTGCTGTCCCGCGGGTGTAGGTGGTTGCTGAGCTTGGGGTTTGACGAAAAAGAGGGGTGAATTTTATGTTGTGCTTGAGTGAATATATGAAAAGTGTTTAGCTCGCGCTAAGTTTATAGGGAGTGCTTCTTCGGCAGCTCAGCGCTGCTTCGGATGTGTTCGTCGCCCCAGACCCCCGTTACTTAATTATGCACAACACTGTAATAAGTGAATGCTGTTGAGGGGGGTGTGAGTCGGCTTCGGCTCAAAGCCGTATGTTCGGTTTGTCGTTATTCGTCTCTTTAGTTTGGATCTTTCTCATGAATCTACGTCGACTCTCGTCGTCGCTGTTGTTCAAAATTGTCCTCGCCATTGTGCTGGGCATTATCTGCAGCTTCTTCTTCCCTGAAGCATTGGCTCGAGTTTTCGTTACCTTCAATGGTCTGTTTGGTAATTTCCTCGGCTTCTTCGTGCCCGTGCTGATTTTCTCCCTGATCACTCCTGCTATTGCTGGTATGGGTCGTGGCGCTGGTAAGTGGCTGGCGTTTACCACTGGTATTGCCTACGGTTCGGCGGTGATTTCAGGTCTGATTTCGTGGGCGGCGTCTGTTGTCATCTACCCATGGTTGTTGGCTGGTCACGGCGATGTATCGATTGCCGACATTTCTGAGGGCGAGCTTTCGCCGTATATTTCGGTTGAGATTCCCGCACCGATGCCTGTGATGACCGCACTAGTACTCGCCTTCGTGGTGGGCGTTGCAATGACGACGGTGAAGTCTGACACCCTGTATGGCGGTGTTGCTGATCTGCGTCGCGTGGTAATGAAGGTGATTGCAAAATTCATCGTCCCTCTCCTGCCGGTCTACATTTTCGGCCTGTTCCTGTCGCTGGGCATGAACGGTAATTTGGTCGATGTTCTCAGCGCATTCTCCAAGGTTCTGGTACTCGCGATCATTGGTTCGATCGTGCTGCTCACCCTGCAGTACCTGATTGCTGGCGCGCTCACCGGCCGCAACCCATTCACTTCGATCAAGAACATGATGCCCGCATACTTCACCGCACTGGGCACCTCTTCCTCTGCCGCCACCATCCCCGTGACCTACGAATGCGCACGCAAGAACAATGTGTCGCAGTCTGTTGCTGGCTTCGTGATCCCACTGTGCGCGACCATTCACCTCTCGGGCTCGATGATGAAGATTACGCTGTTCGCCTTCGCGATCATGTTCATGGATGGCATGGCGCTGCCACTTCCGCTGGCCTTGGGCTTCATCCTGATGCTGGGCGTGACCATGGTTGCCGCGCCGGGTGTTCCTGGCGGTGCAATTATGGCTGCTGTGGGCTTGCTGTCGGCGAATTTGGGCTTCTCCGATGAGCAGGTTGCGTTGATGATTGCTGCTTACATCGCGATCGATTCCTTCGGCACCGCCTGCAACGTGACCGGCGACGGCGCGATTGGGTTGGTGATCGACAAGTTTGCGAAGGGCAACATCACCCGCAATGAGCTCGATGATGCTGACGATCTTGGCCTCGCCGTCGCCATTTCGGGCGGCGCTGTTGAGGATGCAGACAAAGATGCGACCCAAGCTTAAGCGTATCGACGTCGGCATCACACCGTTGCGATGTTTCACGTGAAACATCACTAAAGAATCCCCCGCTCCCCCAGTGAGAAATGAATTTTCCACAGGCAAGGCAGCGGGGGTTTTGTGTTGTCGAAGGATTAAAGGTTACAGAAGGTTAGGCAAGGTATCCGGAAGTGTACTGAGTGGCTCCACTGAGACTTTTCTTTCCAGAGTCAATACGCCACTGACCGCTTTTTCAGACACACAAAAATCCACTGGTACTCCTTGTTGAAGTTAGTTGGCTGTGGATGTTTTACATGGATTTCAATTCGTGACGGCTTCACCTGCGACACCCCCAAAAGTTCATAGCCAGGAGAAAATTTAGGCGGCCACCCGATCGCTCCACCAAGACTCGCACGCTTCTTGTCCGTGAGGTGGAGCATGGCAATGTCTACGCCTAATTCCAGCTCACGATCAAAGTTGGAATTTTCCTCATTGAGGCGTTTGTTTGCTTCCTTCTCCCAGTGATAGCGCGACTGAATGTAACTCCACACCACCTGTTCGTGGCTTAGCCCTTCAGGCAACGGGCAAATCGGTTTAAGCGCTGTTGGATCCCATGATAGTTCCGGCCAAAGCAAAGGTTGGTCTTCTGTTTTCTTTAAGGGTGCTGGCGCATTCACAGATTCTAAGAAGACACGACAGTTGTCTTTGCCCTTTTCGATGGTCTCCTGCATCGTATTATATCCCCGCCTATCACGATAAGATAGGTCAGTACCTGCTTTAATGAGAATCTTCGAGGCTTCGATTATGCCACTACTAGCAGTAAGAATTGCGGCACTGTGACCAAAAATTCATGCGAAGAAACGCGATTGACGTCCGTACCTCGTCCAATGAGGGTTTGAAGAATGGTAGTTTCTTTTTTCAACTGCCCACATCACTCCGGTGTAACCGAGTGCGGTGCACGATGCATCAATATCTGCTCCACTATCTAACAAAAGTTCAACGGTTTGCTAATGTCCATTGATCACCGCTTCTGCCAAACTGGTACGCCCTGTGCCTTTATGCCGATAATCCAGGGTTTCCCCTTAAGCCAACCGACGTTGAATTTTCTCACAGTCTCCCGCGCTGGCTGCTTTAAATAAGTGGTGAGTCCTGGACACAGAGTTTATAGGCAGCGCCATTGCAGCATTTTCAAAATCCCAAGGAATCATGAAATTTCTACGTTGTCGGCACACAGGTGATGGACATTGTCTAACTGAGCGAGGGGCTGGCGGACATGGAAAAATGCGTCACTGTAGGGAGCAAAGCTCATAAATAAAGGTCAGTGTTTAACGCGGTTTGCTCTAATGTTAAGCCTCAATGTGTGATTCAAAGTTGACGCTGACTAGAAGGTGCTAGACTTCTTAAGTCAATTGTTCACAATTGAAATGTGATGGTTTTCAGTGAGTAAAAACGATCGCCCCTTTTCAGTCACTTCCTTAACTCTTGTGGGGGAATGGATATCTTAGGAGGTGATGGAGCTAAGAAAGTGACTGAAAAAGGGGCGATGGCAGCAGGTTAACGTGGAAGGATGCGGTCGAGGATTGGTTTGATTGCTGGGAATGCGAGTGCAGCAAGTCCTGCCACTGCGGCAATGACACCGGCGACAATACCGATGATTGCGCCGACGCTTAGACCACCGTTGGGCTGGGTGTTGTCCATATTCTTATCTGGGTTGGACTGATTACCATTGCCACCATTATCTTGTGGGTTCTGATTGTTGTCACCGTTGCCTGCAGGCGGGTTTGCATTGTTGTTTCCACCCGGGGTATTCTCGCCCATCCCCTGCCCATTGCCTGCCTTTTCGGGATAGTTCTTGTTTTCCGCGCAGGCTTGGAACGCGACACGGGATTCATTGCGCAAAGTGGATAAGAATGTATTGTGGTCGGCACCCGCTTGTTGGCGGAGGGCATTGTAGGAAGCACTAGAATTCTTGGAAGTTAAAGGTGCAAGATCGATTGGCTTTGCATCGGTGAACCACTTTTGTACCTCGTTGTTCTTCACTGCTTCCCTGGCTGCTTCAGGATTGATCGCGACCAGTTCATTTTTAATAATTGATTTAGGGCTAATCCCAAGAAGGATGTAGTCGAAGTTGTTGAGGATAATGTGGATAGCGCTGGCATAGTCTTGTTGTTCGAAACCATGGTGAGCGCGCAAGTGCTCGACAATTTTGTCGTGGATTTCCTTAGATTGTGGAGTCTGACGAGTTTGTCTTTTGTATGAGTCAATGAGCTGGTACAAGGTCACATCTGAGAGCGCAAGTTTACGGAATACGTACAGTTCAGGGCTCATATCGTAGCTATACCAGTGTGCGGCATCTGGATTGGTCCTGTGTACCTGGATGTGGCAGGTGCCATCGGTGATGGTGTTGGTGATGGGGTGGGAAGAATCGGAGGTCTGGGCAATGGCGTGGATTGGGCTAAGGGTGATAGCGCCGGTGATCGCAGCAGCCCCGAGCTTTGCGCTTAGATTTTGCACAATCAAAACCTTTCTCTTGTGAAAATATCAATGAATGCGATTGTCATTATCTAAAACGTTGTCACTGTTCCGATTTATTCCCACGTGTTGGACAAACTGGAATGTGATCTGCGCCCCATGCTTTCTGGTTCTGCGATGATGCCTATCCAGCGTCGGAGGCGTGGGCTGCGAAAAATGCAGTTCACTGCCTAAAAAGGGGTAAAGGTGTGGGACATGAAAATCTTTTTCTATCGCTTTACAGAATTGCTACGCATCTGATTAAATAAAAGTCCATGGCAAACAAGATTGGCTTTGACCGTGACCAGTACATCGAGATGCAATCTCGACACATCCAAGCCCGCCGAGAAGAAATTGGCGGCAAGCTCTACCTCGAAATGGGTGGAAAGCTTTTCGACGACATGCACGCCTCCCGCGTTCTTCCCGGATTCACCCCAGACAATAAAATCGCAATGCTGGAAAAAATCCGCGACGAAGTCGAAATTCTCATCTGCATCAATGCCAAGGATCTTGAACGCCACAAAGTGCGCGCAGACCTTGGCATCACTTATGAAGACGATGTTTTGCGCCTCGTCGATGTCTTTCGCGACCGTGGCTTCCTCGTCGAACACGTTGTTCTTACCCAGATGGAAGACGATAACCGACTGGCACAGTCCTTCCTTGAACGCCTCGAACGCCTCGGTTTGAAGGTGTCCCGCCACCGCGTGATTCCCGGCTACCCCACCAACATGGATCTTATCGTTTCTGATGAAGGGCTTGGACGCAACGAGTATGCCGAAACCACCCGCGACCTCATCGTCGTCACGGCACCCGGGCCAGGCTCTGGTAAGCTCGCCACCTGCCTGTCGCAGGTATACCACGAGCACAAGCGTGGAATTAATGCCGGTTATGCCAAGTTTGAAACCTTCCCCATCTGGAACCTGCCGCTTGAGCATCCCGTCAATCTTGCCTACGAGGCTGCCACTGTCGACCTTAATGATGCGAACGTGATCGATCACTTCCATCTGTCCGCGCACGGTGAGCAGACCGTGAACTATAACCGCGACGTCGAAGCGTTCCCACTGCTCAAAACACTGCTTGAACGCTTGACCGGCGCAACCCCTTACCAGTCCCCTACTGATATGGGTGTGAATATGGCCGGCTACTGCATCATCGATGATGACGCATGCCGTGAAGCATCGAACCAGGAAATCATCCGCCGCTACTTCAAAGCACTCGTGGATGAGGCACGTAATGGGTTGGATTCCACCCAGTCGGAGCGGGCAGCGGTCGTGATGGCAAAGGCTAACATCACACCTGAAATGCGCCGCGTGGTTGCCCCAGCACGCGCAATTGAAGAGCAGGATGGGCTACCTGGTTGTGCCATGGAGCTTGCCGACGGCACCATCATCACCGGCCGCACCAGTGATCTGTTGGGTTGCTCCGCAGCAATGCTGCTGAATGCACTCAAGCATCTGGCGGGCATTGATGATTCCGTTCACCTACTCTCCCCTGATTCCATCGAGCCGATCCAGTCGTTGAAAACGAAGCACCTTGGTTCGGTCAATCCGCGCCTACATACTGATGAAGTGCTCATTGCACTGTCGGTTTCGGCGGGTACGTGTGAGGAATCACGTTTGGCCCTTGAACAGTTGAAGCAACTGCGTGGCTGCGATGCTCATACCACCACAATTTTAGGATCGGTCGACGAAGCGATCTTTAGAAATCTCGGTGTGCTCGTTACCTGTGATCCGAAGTTCCAACGCAAGTCCTTGTACCAGAAGCGTTAAAGGCACCAGCTGGAAAGTGTAGCTGTACGTACGCACGAGAGGATTATCTTCTTCAGTGGAGAAACCCCGCGTGCGCGCGTGCATTTTTCATGCAGAAATGCATTGGTTCAACGATAAATCGTTATGCATGTTTCACGTGAAACATGCATAACTATGTTGCATAAGTAGACCTGCTGTGGCGGAAAACACTGTGCTGTGAGTTAAGTTTTTAGGATAGCCTAAAACTATGAATATCATGCCCTTTTTCACCGCTGTTACAGTATGTGGCGTCATTGTTGGGCTTGCGCCGCAGGCTAGTTCTATACCTGTGATTGATGATCACCACCCTGCTCTTCCACCGGCATCCGTCCCAGCGCATGTGGTACAGCCGCGTGTGACCGTCACCGATGAGCAGGGTCGTACACTCAGTGGTCCGGTACGTCGTGGTGACACGTTAATTGTCTACGGTACTGGCTTTGATCCGCAGGCTAATCGCGGCGGATTCCTTTTCCCTGTTCCGCCAGGGGTACCCAACGGTGTGTTCGTGCTGTATTCAGCCTTGCCTGAACACTGGAAACCTTCGCAAGGTGCGCCCCCGAGTGCCCGTGTGCACCCGCATGATCGGATGGCATGGGTAATGCCAGCAGGCACGTTGGAGTCGATTCCGACAGCCCCTATTGATATGCGTCGCAGTATTGCGCGGGTGGCGCAGCCGATGGCAGATAATGGGAGTTTCGTGGCGCGGGTTGTGGTTGATCCGCCGGAGAAAACCCCAGGTGATCGGTGGGGTATTTATGTGTATGCCGGTGCTGGCAGCATAAATGCGGCGGAAGAAATCTTCATTCCGATCCCCTTCGACCCCTCCCCCGGTGCGAATACGGTGCCTACGCGCCCTGATTTGCTTGTCGACGCCCACTCCATCGCCGCACTCACACGCACTCTTGGTGGTGGGGTGAATGCAAAGAATGGGGCGGCAATGCACGGCGGAATGATTAGTTTCACTAAGGCGGCGGATGCTGGGGATGGTGTCCTGCGTTTCTCGGGCATGGTGATTATGACTGCCCGTTTTAGTGCGGTGGAGGTGGCGGTGGCTGATCCGTGGTTGCGTCCGGTAGCTGGCGGTTTTGAACTCAGCGCATTGGTATCTCAGTCGCCGACTGTGGGCCCTGATCAGATGCAGCGCCAGGTGTTGGGAACGGTTGCTGGAATTAGTGGCGATCAGGTGTTGAAGAACGGCTCTGTTGAGGTGGCGAAGTTGAAGTTTAACCACGGCTCCTAGCGCCGTGCTTTATGATCATAATGGGCTATTTTGATCACAAAGGGGGACATTCTGGGTGTTATTGTGGTCATAAAGCAGCAAAATGATCACTTTGATGGAAGACGTGGTGAGCTCATGGCTCAATATCGCAGCCTCAAGGCAAAGTTTCATGCCAGTGACCAAGCTCGTGCTGATGAGCTTTATCGGGCGCGGATTACTTCTGGTACAAGCATCAGGTGGGATTTTCCGATTCGGGATTTCAGAAATCAAACCGAATGGCCATTGTGGTGTGAACTCACAGTTCCGATTGTGGGCATGATGGAAAAGATCTATCACAATGAACTGTTGATTGCGACGTTGTATCTGCGACTTTCACCTGTTGCACGAAGGCATTATATGCTGCGACTGATTGCCAATGAGGTGGTGGACACAAATGCTATTGAACAGGTGCCCTCAACGCACACAGAGCTGGCAGTTGCACTTGCACGCCTTGAAAAGCCGCAGGGGGCAAAGAGTGTGCGTTTTCAACACGCAGCACGACTTTTCCATCGATTAGGGGATGGCACGCTGGATATTCCTAGTAGTGCCCAGCAGCTCAAAGATCTCTACTTGCAATTCTTGGAAGGTGAGATTGATCAAGCTGATGCCTTAGATGGCACGCTTTTTCGCGCACAACAGGTGAGTGTCTTTTCGCCTGCCCGTGGTGAGATTCATCGTGGCATTGAGCCTGAGGAAAAGATCATTGAGGCAGTAGAAATGATGCTGGCTACCCTGCATGATGAGAACAACCCGCAACTTATTAATGCATTGATAAGTCACTTCATGTTCGAGTATGCGCACCCGTTCTATGACGGCAATGGGCGTTGTGGTCGGTTTCTGTTGGGTTTGAGCTTAAGCAAAATTTGCTCACCACTGGTTGCGTTGACGCTTTCCACTGTTATTTATGAGCAGAAAGAGGAATATTTTAACGCGTTTGAGCAGGTGGAAAAGCCAGACAATCGGGGGGATGCAACAGAATTTATAGCTACACTTCTAGAGTTTGTGCACAGGGCACAACTGCGCGTTATTGGGCAGCTGCACGTCTTGATACAGCAACTGACCACTGTGCTGCAGAAGATAGAAGAGGCACAGGTAGGTGATCGGCGGATGGAGAAAAATCTTGCTCTAGTGTTGTCGGTGGTCGCCGAAGTGGAAATTTGTGGTTTAGGTGATGGGGTGACGCGGATGGAGCTTGCTCGATGGAGAGAAAAAAGCCCTACGCAAACACGAAGATATTTACGTCAGCTTGCTGAGCGTGGGCTTATTTCTGAAACGTCGACGCGACCGAAGCGGTATTCGCTCAGTGACGCTGGTTGTAAGATGCTGGGGATTTAGATGAGTTTTTGCTGCCGCGCGGTGGTAATGGCGGCGGTGCGGTTATCGACGCCCAGTTTGGAGTAGATGTGCACGAGATGGGTTTTGACGGTGGCTTCGGAGATGAAGAGTTGCGCGGCGAGTTGTCGGTTGGTTGCCCCTGATTCGAGGGCGCGCAAAATCTCAATCTCGCGCCCGGAGAGTGAGGCGTGGGGTTGGCTGATGCGGTTCATCAGTGCTTTTGCAACCTCGGGTGAGAGGGTGCGTTCGCCTTTCGCGGTGGCGATGACGGCGTCGTGAAGCGCTTTTTCGGGGGCGTCTTTGAGCAGGTAGCCGAGTGCGCCGGCTTCGATGGCGGCGACGATGTCGGCTTCGGTGTCGTAGGTGGTGAGGATGAGCACGGGTGGGGCGGATTTGTCGGCGCTGAGTGTTTTGGTGAGGCTGATGCCGTCGACGTCGGGCATTTGGATGTCGGAAACAACAACATCAATGTTTTTCTCAGCAAGGCTGGCGGCGGTGATCCCCTGCCCGGAGCTGGCTTCGGCGGCGACGATGATGTCGTCGAAGCTGTCTAAGATGGCGCGTAAGCCGGCCCGCACTACTGGGTGGTCGTCGATAAGCATGACGCGGATTTCGGTGCTCACTTTAGTCATCTCTCCTGCTTGTTAGGGGGATTTTGCAATTGATGGACACGGAGGTGTGATCGTGTACCCCAAATTCTATTGCGAAAGTTCCATTCAGGTCTACGATGCGTTGGCGCATCCCGCTCAGCCCGAAGCCAAAGTTGGGGTTGTGGGTGTCGGTGTCGAGGGTGCCGTTGTCCATCACATCGATGAGCACTTCATCTTCCCAAATGCTTACGGTAATCACAGCTTTGGTGGCGTTGGAGTGCTTATGAATGTTGCTGATCGCCTCCTGCACGGTGCGCACAATCGCCCGCGACACCGGCTCCGGCACAAGATTGGCGTCGCCTGTGACTTCGAGCGTGAATGTGCGGGCAATGCCCAGCGCAGTATCGCGTTCTTGGGCGCGGTCGATGATGCGCTCCAAGGCGCGCGGAAGGGGGTCGCCGAGGTCGGGGGAGGCGAGGTCGCGCACGAAACGGCGAGCTTCGCTTAACGACGCCTGGCCCTGGCGTGCGATCACCTTCAACTGTTCGGCAACGGCGTCGGTAGTGCCGGAGGAAAGCTGCGCTTGGGCGGCACGCGCCAACAGCACAATGGAGCTTAAGCCTTGGGCGACAGTGTCGTGGATTTCGCGGCTGAGTCGCTCTCGCTCCTCCAACCTGCCTGCCTGGTGCTCAGATTCTGCCAGCTCGGCCTGGGCGGCGCGCAACTGCTGGGCAATCTGCGCGTGGTGGTCGATCTCGCGACCCAGCGCACGGTAAAGGAAATACACGGCGGTGGCGAACACAGAACCGATACCAGGGCCGATGACGTGTGCCAAGGACCAGGATTCGGGGTGTGTGAGCGCGGGGAGGATACCTGCAACACCCCAGCCGAAGATCACCGCAAAAATGGACACACCCAAGGGGAGGATGTGCAGGTAGAGAAAGGCGAGGGGGAACAGAAGCCACACGAAGGAGGGCGAGAGCGCCACGAGGGCGACCCACACGATGCTCACTGCTGCGAGCCAGACAGTAGTGAGGCGGCGAGGAGCGGAACTGGTGGTGCTGCTGAGCTGGCTACCAAGCTTGGCTTGGCTGGCCAGGCTGCGGTTTTCCCATGTTGTGCCCACCAGGTAGATGCCTGCGAGCAAGGCGGTGAACACGACGATGCCGAGGGTGCCGGGTTGGGTAAAGGAGAATTCGCGGGCGGCGAGAGCTTGGATGAGTGCGACACTGAGCAAGAATGCGAAGGTGACGTGCAGGCTGACCCGCAGCATGACCAAGATGTGGTGCAGGCCAGAGCCGGTATCGGCAGGCGGTGATGTGGTGGAGTGTGCGTTGGGGCGTGGGGTCATCGCTGTGCTTTCAGTGCAAAGAAGGAAGTTAAGGAAGATTACGTCAGGTTGGTGAAGGTGAATGAAGCCAGTGGGGATCGCCACGAGCGGTTCAGGGCATCTAAGAAAAGATGATTCCTACTGTAGTGCCCACGACCACACAAAGGCAGTTGGTTGATACTTCATCAACCAACCGGTTGAGTGGAGTTTCGGGCGCTTAGCCGATGTAAACACCCCTGTGGCAGGGGTTGAATAGAGATTATGAGGAACAACCACGCTAACAGGTACACCAGCACAGCATAAAAGCGCAGGCACCTGTGCGAACACGTGCATGACATCATCGGCCTATGCGCCACCATCCCAGGCGTGGAGACTAAAGAAAAGACGAGGTAAAAAGATGTTTTTAAGTATCCGAGAAATCCGCAAAGCCGGCTCTAGGTTTGCGCTCATCGGCAGTGTCACCGTGCTGATTACGCTGCTGATCGTCATGCTTACCGGGCTGACGAACGGTTTAGGGAAGCAAAACACCGGTGCGTTGGAATCCTTAAACCCCGACAAAATAGCGTTCGTTAGCCCAAGTAGCACCAGTGAACCTGAGGTGTCGTTTACAAACTCCGCAGTCAGCGACGAAGCCCTGAACTCCTGGCGTGCGGTGGAAGGTGTTGAAAAGGCAATCCCACTGGGCGTATCCCAAACCCGCCTCGAATCCGAGCATGCAGCTGAACCCGGCGCACTTTTAGCACTCCCTGAGGGTACTGAGTTTGCAGGCGGCACTGTGGGCGATGGCGCGGTGCTATCAGCTGAACTCGC
This sequence comes from Corynebacterium felinum, assembly GCF_030408755.1. NCBI lineage: Bacteria > Bacillati > Actinomycetota > Actinomycetes > Mycobacteriales > Corynebacteriaceae > Corynebacterium > Corynebacterium felinum. The sequence goes on along the minus strand of NZ_CP047209.1, from coordinate 3,185,497 downwards.
GCGGAAATTGCAGGTGGGAACAGGTGATGTGATCACTCTTGGCGGCCAAGAAGCGTCTGTTGTGGGTGTGGTTGATGCCCCTGAGGGCGCGGTGAGTAACTACTATTCGCACTCGCCAGTGGCGTGGGTAGATACGCACACCTGGCAGCAGGCTGCGCACACGTCGGCACTGGGCACTGTGGTGTTGTTGACGGTGGATTCCCATGCTGGTGATCTTGATGTGCCTGAGCATTCTGTGGTCACGGGGTTGAAGGGTTCATTCGCCGGGCTTGCCGCATACTCATCGGAGCAAGGTTCGTTGCGGTCGATGCAAGGCTTTTTGTATGCGATTTCGGCACTGGTGACGATTTCTTTCCTGACCGTGTGGACAATGCAGCGCACCCGCGATATTGCGGTGCTGCGGGCGATCGGCGCCAGCCGCAGGTATGTGCTTATCGACGCCCTCACCCAGTCCGCGATCATCCTCGGCGTGGGCAGTTTCCTCGGGGCTGTATTGGGGTGGGCTGCGGGTTGGGCAGTGCAATCCACCGGCACAGTTCCTTTCCACAGCGACTGGCAAACCGTAGCCGCTCCCGCAGTAGGTGTGTTCATCCTTGGGCTTATTGGCTCGCTCATTGCAGTACGCACAGTATCAAAGGTCAACCCCCTACTTGCACTCGGCGCAGCCCAATAACACCTCCAACCACCCCTTTGTAACCCCCTCCCACTTTTCTCCAGAAAGCCGTGCACACCATGACTACCCCCACACCCGTTCTTGAACTGACCAACACCAGCGTGGTTTACCCCGACGGACACAGCGAAGTAATCGCCCTCAATAAGGCCAATGTGCAGCTGTACCCCACAACCATGACCGCGCTTGTGGGCGAATCCGGTTCCGGTAAATCCACCCTCCTCTCCGTTGCCGCCACCCTCACCACACCCACGAGCGGCACGGTCACCTTTGAAGGCAACGACATCACCACCATCACCGAAGACCAGGCCGCCCACCTGCGCGCCCACAACATCGGCATTGTCTTCCAATCCCCTAACCTGCTGGGCTCACTGACCGCCGCCGAACAACTACTCATCACCGACCACATCCGTGGCCTGCGCGGCAAAGCCTTAAAGGCGCGCCGGGTGCGTGCCGAGGAGCTGTTGGAGCAGGTGGGTCTTGGTGGTTTTGGTTCGCGTTCGATGAGTCAGCTTTCTGGTGGTCAGCGTCAGCGTGTGAATATTGCGCGTGCGTTGATGGGTAATCCTTCGCTGCTGCTTGCTGATGAGCCTACGTCGGCCTTGGATCACCGTTTGTCGGTGGAGATTGTGGAACTATTGCGTGCTGTTACCCACGAGTTTTCTTTGGCTACGCTGATGGTCACTCATGATCGGAGCCAGTTGGAGTTGGTGGATCAGGTGCTGGAAATGCGGGATGGGCGTCTGCTTGATCCCACCCATGCGCAGCTGAAGTAATGCGGTTTTTCTCGTTTCGATTCCGCTCCCCTTTTCTGTGACCGTGCATGTGTGTATGCGCGGTCAGATAAGAGGGGTGTTGTGATTGTTGAAGGTGGCAAAGGGAAGTAAAATTAGTGCGTTCAGTAGCTTTCTTCCCTTTCTTTATGTATGTGTCTATCTTTTGCTGATTGATCAAAGAGGACGAATTAGAGGGGCTCGAGGAAAGCGTGTCACAGTTTTTAAGGTGAAACGGAGATTTTTCATGACCGCAACAGCTCCTATGCCCCCTGAGCATGAGCGTGCCGAAGCCGTTTTCACCACCGATAATGGCCGACCCATGAATGCCCGTGATTTCGCGGTGCTGGTGACAAATATTTCCCAAGCCACCACTGCCACGGCGAAGGCTTTCGCGGCGAAGTCGGGGGTGGCGCGTAACTGTGGTCGCCCACTGGTGCTTACTCCTACCGCCACTGGTTTTAGTTTGGCAGCTGCCCCACGGCCAAAGCGCCCGAATGACATTGAGCTTGATTTTGCGGTGCGCGATGCCGACGACACGGCATTATGCCAAGTGCTCTCCACGCTTTTTGGGGAAGGTACACAGTTGGAAAATCTGCCGCACCAGGCGCAGCAAGCCACCGCGAACGCGGCGCGGGTACTGCAGAAAAAGCGCAATGCCTTCCACGTTCAAGTACAGCAGCGGGGCATGGAAACCCGTCACTATGTGGGCAATTGTGTGCATGCGGAGAGCCTGGTGGCACAGTTTCGGGAAGAAAAAGTGCTCACAACAATTGTGGAAGACACATTCTTGTTTGATGGTTTCAAAGATTCCTCCGACACCGTGTTCTTAATGATGAACGGAACTTCCCAAGCGGTCAGTGCCACGGAGGAGCTTGTCCGCCGCGTCCAAGAGCTGCTTGCCACGATGAAAAGCGACCAGCATCTGCAGTTGGCGTGCCGTATTGAGCAGGTGCAGGTGACCAAACCTGGGCGTAAGCCAAAGATTTCTCGCACCTTGCTGGACGTGGAAAAGCAGGTGGACACCAAGGTGGGTGAACAGTTTTCCCTGTTGTTCTAAACAGCCCAGCTCACGGGTTTATGAGGGTTGTAGTGGGCTTGCTCATTAGGGCGAGGAATAATTGTTGTGAGTAATTGACCCCCGAACTGGCATGCTGTGTGCACGCTGTGTAAGGTGCGTGGAAATTATCAGTTAGAGATAGAGCGAGTGCTACTTGCAAAACCGCAGGTCAATTTTTGCCTTCTGTGCTGAAACTCTAACTATTAATTTTCAATCAATCAGTGCGCATTGATAGGTGCGCGTTTTTTGGGGCAACGGCTCTAGCTCAATGGGTGTATAGTCCACATTCCCCACCGTGTGGAATAAAACCTGTGGTAGTGAGGTTGTGAGCACGGTGGGGAGTATGGTGTGGTGGGTAAAAAATACTGAGGTTACAGTGTGGTGCTTGATGTTTCAGGGATGGGGCTGTGGACGGCCAAACCTTCAATGATGAGGCTTAGTTTGCGATCCAGAAAGCCGCGCTGTGCCCACGATTCATCGGGGCGGATCACAGCGTTTTCGCTGGTGTGGGCGAAAAGGAAATCAAGTTCACTCTGTCCTTGGGCGTTCGCTGTTTTCATTGCGGTAACAGATACATGCGTGGTCAGTACTGTATCACTAATGAAATCGAGGGCAAGCATGGCGTCGTCTTGCTTCAGCCCTGCCTTGACAAGGAAGGGGACAAAATAGTTGAAATATTCTTCGAGATACACAATGGCGCTGGGGTGGCGCAGGATAGTTAAGGCAAGGCCGGGGTATTTTTCGCACAAGTCCCAGCAGCGCGTCGCCCACAGCATGAGCGCATCTTTCCAGTTAGTTCCCTCTTTGACAGGTTGGGCTAATTCCTCGGCGGCTTGTTTCATGCAGCTATGCACGAGCGCATCGCGGCTGTCGAAAAGGCGGTACACCGCTGAAGGGGCAACGGAGAGTTCTTTCGCTACCTCTGCAAGGGTGAAATCATCGACACCAACACGGAAGGCTGCATCAATCACGTCTTGTCTACTAAACTTCGGTTTCGGGCCAGTTTTGCGACCCCTACGCTGAGCCATCATAGATATTAGGTTAGTCGCCAACCTTGCGCTTGGGAACGTTTATCCCAGAAACTACGATACGTACCACCCCGTGAAAACAAATCTTCGTGGGTTCCCACATCTTCCACAGTGCCCTCAGCACTCAGCGAAACAATGAGATCGGCCTGTGCAATGGTGTGTAGTTTGTGTGCAATCACAATGATAGTGGCATGCTCGCGAAGCTTATCGACGGCGGCCACCACGTTCGCTTCATTTTCCGGATCCAGGGCGCTGGTCGCCTCGTCGAGAAGCACAATCGGGGCTTGTTTGAGCAAAGCGCGCGCAATCGCAACACGTTGCCGCTCGCCACCGCTCAAACTCTTTCCGCCCTCGCCCACTGGGGTGTTCCAGCCCTGCGGCAACCTCGCTACAATCTCACTGACCCCAGCGAGACGCGCAGCCTCATAAATCTCATCCTCCGTTGCCTGTGGATTACCAATCATGATGTTGTTACGCAACGTATCGTCAAACAGGTACACATCCTGGAACACCATGGATAACTGCCGCATCAAATCACTACTGGTTAATTCCCGAACATCGACCCCACCGACCTTCACGCAGCCGGAATCGACCTCGTAGAAACGACTAATGAGCCTGGCAACAGTTGTTTTGCCACAGCCCGAGGGACCCACCAGCGCCACCATTTGATGCGCACCAGCAGTAAAACTCACATTGCGTAAAACGGGTTTATCCGGCTGGTACCCAAAGCACACATCCACCAATTCCACCGTGCCAGGAGTAGGCATAGGCACTGAGTTTACCGGCTCCGGCAACGGGCAGGCATCAAGGATCTCATTGATAGCTTCTAACAGTGGGCGACGTGTTTCCAACCCCACCGAGGCTTCCGTGAGCGCCATCAACACCTGGGCATAGCGCAGTGCCAAACCGATATAGGCTACAGTCACAAGAGGATCTAAGCTGCCGGTAATGGCCAGCCGAGCTGCAACAATAATCAGCGAAATCACCACGATCTGGGTGAGCACACCACCGACAATATTGCCTGCAATCTCAAACCACAGCTCCTTAGACTTGGCCTTGCGCCACTGCTTGTTAGCCTGAACTAAAGGCGGATAGTGCGTACTTAACCCACACGAACGCAACGTGGCCTGGTTATGGGTAAATTCCACAATACGGTCGGAAAGCTCGCGTTCACGCGGCTCCGCGATATTCTTGCCCTTCCGGCTCAAAGCGCCGGATGCGGAAAGGAACAGCAGATAAATAGGGGTGGACACCACCAAGATCAGCCCTAAACGATAGTCCCAGATCAAAGTGAGTACCATGATCACCACGGTGACAGTGATCCGACTAATCATTGGGGAAAACAGGTGGGCGATAACTTCCCCCACCATCAGCAGTTCGGAGGATACCATGCGCGAAATCTGCCCAGCCTTGGCCTGATGGAACCAGCCGAGGGGAAGTTTCGCTATCTGATCGCCCAACTTCCGGTGAATGTTTTTGACCATATCCATGGCGGTGTCGTAGCCATGACGAAATTGGAAATACCCAAACACGCCAGAACACACACCCAAAACAATCGCGCAATACACCCACGCCTGGATACTGAGCCCCCACACATTTTCTTGGGTGGACAGCGCAGTAATTGCGGGAACCAGTAAAAATAGCGACATGGCCTCGGCAATACCCATCACAATGGACATCCACATGGCCTTTGTAATCAACTCAGGCCGCGACAGCATGTTTTTACACATTGGCAGCAACGAAAACAATAGCGGTTTCATTTAAGAATTCTCCTCGTTGACATCAGATGGGGTGAGCCTCTGACGCGACGCCCACAGCTTGCGATACAGCGGATGATCCAACAAATCTTCATGACGACCACAGGCGGAGACCTCCCCTTGGTCGAGGATAATAATCCGATCCACACCCGCAATGGACTCCGGACGGTGCGCAATCACCAACACCGTGCGACCTTCAACCAGCAATGAGAGGGCATTTTGAATTTCAGCCTCGGACTCTGGGTCGGCGAAAGCAGTAGCTTCGTCCAAGATGAGGATGGGGGCGTCGATAAGCAAAGCGCGGGCAATCGCGATACGCTGCGCCTGTCCCGACGAGAAATTCGTCTCCTGACCCACAATGGTGTCAAAACCCTGCGGGAGCGCAGCAATCGCCTCATAAATCTGGGCCTTACGGGCAGCAGCAACAACCTGCTCAAAGGACGCATCGGGGCGACCCAGCGCAATATTGTCGCGCACCGACATCCGACACAGCTGCGGATCCTGCAACACAAAAGCAACCTGGCGATACAGCTGGTGAGTAGGCATAGACGCAATATCAACCCCACCGATCGTGATCCGACCAGAATCAGGATCATTAAACCTAGCCAACAACATCGCAATCGTCGACTTCCCCGACCCCGACGGGCCCACAAGCGCGGTCACAGTATTTTCTTCAAGCGTAAAACTCACATCTCGAGCAGCTACTGTTTCCCCATACGCAAAGCTCACCGCATCAAAAACCACCCGATTCCCCTGCGGATTCTGCACCGAATCCGACTGCGGTAGCACCGGTGTTTCCAACGCCTGAGTCACACGCAACGCCGCTGCACCCGCCAGCTGATATGCCCACACCATTCCCGCCAAAACCTCAATCGAGGACGGAACCATCAACGCAATAAGCGTCGTTGCCAGCACATCGATGGGGCTGACCCACCCAGACGCAACCATCAACGACCCGCCGCCAAGATTGATCGCAAGTAACACCGGAATCGCAATCGACGCCCCAGCTAGGGAAGAACCGCGCAGCATCGGAGTCACCCACGCTTCGTAGAACTGGGAGAATCCATCCGCAGCATCCTGATAGCGCTTATGCGCCTTGCCGACAGTACCGAAAGCTTTAACCACAGAGATGCCGGTGAAAAACTCCACCATAGTGGCCGAAACACGTGTTAAATGGAGATCCATTTCGACTGTTTTCTCACCCATATCCCGCATCATCCGCGCTGTGACACCCAGATAAATCGGAATGGCGGCAACAGCGAGAATTCCCAAACGCCAGTCGATGGTGAACGCGAAACCCACCAGCGCAAGTGGGGTAATGATGGCCTGGATAACATCAACAGGCTGGTGCGCAATCAGGGTGTGGATTTGCGCAATATCGTCGTGCACCGCCTTCCGAATCCGACCCGCATTCGTGCTGCTAAACCACCCCAAGGGGGCATGGGATAAGCGGTGAAGAGTCATTTCTCGGATGAGTGTGGAAATTTTCACGTCCGCAAAATGGGTGACGCTGAGCGCTAAACCAATCACAAACAACCGCACCGCGAACGTATTGATCAGCAAGAACACGTAGCGCCACACAGCATCGCTATCGACGGCGGTATCGGTGGTGTATGCCTGTAAAAGTAGCTCACCAATTTTGACAAGCGCAATATACGGAGCGATTGCCAAAACCCCAGACAACCCAGCAAGAACTTTGCCCACGCGCAGGCGCCACGCCACCGGGCCAAGAAGGTGCTGGAGCGCGGCTCGCCCTTGGGCGCGTTCTTCTTTAACCCAGATTTTTCATGGGGTGGGTTTGGTGGTGGTGGGTTGGGGTGGTGTGTTTGTGGGGTTGGTTGGGGCACCTTCGCCTTTGGTTGTGGTTTTCAATGGCAAGGTGTACGTCCGTGTTTTTGTGGTGGGGTTTTGTGGTGGGGTGCCTGCGGTTGGCTGCCGGTGGTGGGGTCTGCTGCGTGTTGTGGTTGAGGGGGTTAGGTTTTTCGTTTTTTAAGGGGGCGTAGGAGGTTTTGGGTGTATTCCATAAGTGTCACCAGTGTGGGGGTGTGTGTGCTTTGTTGATCGAGGTGGAGGTATATGCGCCTGCTGCTTGTCGTGATTTTTGCAGAGATTGCAATAAACCTTGCTCGAATGGTTTTTGGTGCCCATGTCCACCACGGGTTGTCGGATTGATTTCGTTTCTTGTTGTTGCCGCTGTTGTGGTTGTTGTAGTGATGGTCGAGTAGTTTTGTCCAGGTGAGAAGTTGGTGGGCTAAGGTTATGATGAGACACCAGATTTGGTTAGCTTTGAACTGGCAAAACGGTAGTTTTGCAAGGCCTTGATCTTTGGCGTCTTTGATGTGTTGTTCGCATAGTGATCTTTGGCGATAGTACTGGTCAATGCGTTGAATATTGCAGTTGAGGTTTGTTGCGCATAATTGGGTGCGTATGCCGAGTTGATTGAAAATGCTGTGTTGGCACCCTGCGTGGGGGGGATTCTATCCGTGCGATCACGCGCATCGTGGTGGGGTAATCAGTAAGAAGGTTCACCAGTGGTTTGTCATCTTCTAGGTGTGCGGTTTGTAGTAGTCCGGTGATGTCTTCAAGGAAGTGTTGGTCATCAAAGCTGATATCCCCATTGCCACGCACAATTGGCACACGGGTGTTACGTAATGATCGATAATCTGTGTGACTAGTTGCTTCGTTACCGGATCTGATGTGCTCATTGAGGAGGATACTTGCTGTAGGTGAGGGTGAAAAGCCAACAACATAACCGAGGTCATGGTCGTCTAAGGAGCTAAGGAATTGTTTTGTCCCACCAGCACTGTCAGCACGGATAACAAGTCGTTTGCCCCAAGGTTTGCCATCGCTGTGATCGGGGAGAGCGGTCAGGATTTCTTTGACAAGCTGGCAATGATCATTAGCGGTGTTTGCTCCCGCGTTACCTGGGCGAAGCAGACAGGTTAAAAATTCCCCACCAGTTAACCCTACGCTGGTGTAGTCGATAAAAGCACATAATGGGTGGAAACCAAACCCCTTCTTATAGGTAGGTGCGGCTTTTTCCTTGCCAGAATGCGCACAGATCAGTGTCGCATCAATATCTACTATCAGGGGTTTGTCTACTGTAGCGAGCTTATGTGGGGCTTGATCGCCCAGCAGGTTCCATAGTGTGCTACGGGCGTATTTGATCGCGTGAAGGAATTCTTCACGTATTTTATCGCTGGTGTCTTTATGCTCTGTCAGTCGCCGCCACAGGGTTGATACCGACGGCAATGGCTGAGACGATAATGCTGTCGAAACAGAATCTAACAAGTTGATGTCTTTAACATCGTCACCACCAGCAATTAACGATAACGCTAACCCAGTACACGCATCACCAAAAGTATGTGTTAACCGTTGCCGTGAGAAAACACGATCAAGGCTGGCACCAATCCCGACTAATTGAGCTACATGAGCAAAGGGTAACACCCCCGCGCGGGAAACAAGACGGGTGCAGCTGGCCATCATAGGGGTGTATGTAGTAGTCTTCACCATGAAAGTGCTCCTTTTCTGCTTGGAATAAAGGCTTAACAACATCTCTATTCTAGCAGGTCAAGAAGCACTTTCTTTACTTTTTACACACCTTTTAAGCCCCACCCCATGAAAAATCCGGGTTAAGCTCCTGCACGGTCTTTTCAACTTTGTCCACCGGCGGTTCCGGCGGCAGCTTCAGGTGTGAAGTAGGGTCACTAGTCATAAGGTTACCTTTCGTACATGTGTGTTTTTTATTGTGGGCGTCGCAATGTTCCCGCGAATTAAAGCAAAGGTGGCACAGCACAAAGCCACGCGTCAGCGGCGTTTAACCGTGGGGTTGGAGCTCCACGATGCGGTCTGCACAATGGTTGAGAAATTCATAGTCGTGGCTAATGACAATCACCACCTTCCCCTGCTCAGCCAGAGTGCGAAGCAATTGCGAAATGCTCTGAAGATGGCGGTAATCCACCCCTGAGGTAGGTTCGTCAAAAATAACCACCTGCGCATTCATGCTCATGGCAGTGGCACACACTAAGCGCTGTTTTTGACCCCCAGAAAGCGACAACGGGTGGCGCGAAGCAAGAGTATCCAAACCCATCGGGACAAGAAACTCCATGGGTGCTTCTTTATCCACACGTTCGGCAAACAACTGGCGGTGCACATCCTGCATCACCAAAAATGCAGAGCGCACACCACTAATCTTCGACCCGCGATCAGCTTTTTGCACCCCCACCAGCACCCGCGCCAGCGTGGTCTTCCCCGCCCCATTAGGACCCACCACACCCGTAACCACACCTGAAGGAAAAAACACACCAGCGACATCGAGCACCGGAGTTTTGCCAAAGCTCACCCGAAGGGACTCAATAACCACCCCAGCATCCTTGGGAGAAACCTCAGAAACTGATGGGTGATCTGCTTCAACCTCAAGAGTTGGCGGGAGCGTACGGCGCAAACCCAGCTCATGAACAAAGGACTGATCGAGGCCGAAAAACTCCTCGCCACTAAACCTGTGCGTGACCGTGCCGTTATCTAACACCAGCACCTCATCGACCAAAGCACGAAGGAAATATAGGCGATGTTCAGCAATAACAATCGTCTTACCTTCCTCCTTCAACGCGGCAATCACTGCGGAAAAATCCTCAATCGCCCCTGGGTCAAGATTCGACGTGGGTTCATCAAACAACACAATCGGCGTATATTGCGCCATGGCCTGCGCACAGGCTACTTTCTGCAACTGGCCACCAGAAAGCTGATGCAAACTCCGCCCAGCCAACTCAGTAATACCAATCCTGTTCAATGCCATGGCACTGCGCCTAGCAATTTCTTGAGCAGGAACATGGAAATTCTGCCCCGCGAACGCCAATTCGGAATCAACCTCAGTGGTAAAAAACTGAGTGCGCGGATTCTGAAACACAGTTGCGCATAATTCACCACTGCGATACAGCTCCATCGTGGACACATCCAACTTCCCCACCGTCACTGTGCCTTCAACCTCGGCTTGGTGAAAATGCGGAATCAACCCATTAATCAACCGAAGAACAGAAGACTTCCCACTACCACTAGCCCCACAAATCAACGTGACACTGCCAGGACGAGGATGGAAGGAAAAATCATGAACAACATCCGCCTGAACCGCCGAATAGCGCACATGCGCAATATCCATATGGATTTCCGCGGCGGACGGATGAGGCAAAGACTGTGAAGACGATGTCATGGTTTAGAGCAACCCAATCCAGCGTGACGATGCAAGCCGCCAGCCAAGAACAACGATGGTGAAAAGAAGAAGGACGGCGTCGGCAAGCGAAAAACGCCCCGTGCCCAGTTGCGTCGGCCGACCCGGCGAACCCAACCCACGAATCAGCGCAGCAGCAGCAAGCTCATCGGCGATACGCGCAATCGCCGACAACGTGGGCACCACAATCAGCTCAATCGTGCGCAGCGGATGCAACCACAATTTCGAGCCGGAATAACCCCGAATTTTCATTGCTTCGAGCACCCCACGGCACTCAGAAATAACCACGGGGAAGAAACGCAACATCACACTCAACGGGATAATCAGCACGACAGGCAGCCGCAACGCATGCAAGGACTGGATAAAATGACTGATCTTGGTCGTGCTCAACATCCAATAAGCAATCATGATGCAGATATAAAAACGAAGGCCATAGAACGCAAAACCAGCAATTGCGGCAGTGAGAATATTCGGCAACCATCCTGGGGTGAACAAAAGCAGATACAACACCGCAATAGTTGCGCAAAATTGAATACCTCGCGTGAGGGAACTATCAACCATTAACAGAATCAGCACAACGGATCCAATGGGCAGCACAAGGTGCGAATTGCGTGTACCCAGCAACAATGCGTTGCAGATAAGAAGGAAAAAGAGTTTGGTACGCGGATCGATCGGAAGCCGAGCTCTACGCGACACCCCGCCAGCCCCAAGCAGCGCATGAAGATGTGCACCTTCAGAATGTCCCTTTCCCGCGGTGGGGTTCGTGTGCGAAGTCATCACGTGCATTCACCTACTTGCAGCGAAACACTGCGGGCTCCCGGTGCGCTGTATCGATGCGTGCCAACTAGCGACAAAGGGGGTAACAGAAACTGCCGGAAAGCAAGGGGCAGGGCAAGCACTAGACCACCCCAGCTCGTTCAAAGTGGGTGCGCAGCATCTTCATGCCCAGCATGGCGGTAATAAAACTGACGATGAAGACCACAATGGTCCAGCTAAAAATCAGGGTGGGGCTAAATAACGCCCGCATCTTCTCCGCATAATCCACGCTATTCATGGATTCCGCCACATACTGGAAGTACTCATCGGCGTTGTACAAAATGGGCAGCAGTGGCACGATAAACCACTGGTTAAACACGCCGTAAGCAGCCGCGTTGGCCAGTGGTCTGCGGTAACTTCCAGTTCGCGCAACAAGATCGGCGACTAATCCAATAGGAGTGCTCAGAAGCATCGTGTACCACACATGCCCAGTGAGAGTCATGCCTAAACCAACGAGTGCACCGAGGATTGTGAAGGCACCGACATGAGGCACTTTGGCAATATAGAGCATCACAACGATGCCATTGATGGTGATTCCGATGACCCAACCGACCAGCATCATGACAGGGGCAATGATCCCGAGCATGCCAGAGCCGAAAACAGCAACGAAATACACGCAGGAAAAAACGCCAGCAAGAATTAGGCTTTTAGGTTTGGTAATCGGAAGAGCCACCGCCCCACTCCTTAAAATTTAGGTTTGGCTACATTAACTCACATACCTCCTCAGTATTAGTGGCTTTGCAGCACATCGGTCAAGGGTTTCCCTTCGCGGATACCTCCCAAAGAGGGCAACTACACCACACCCGCCGGAACGAAATGCCGCCGCAGTACCCGCATCCCGACCAAGCCGCAAAGAAAACATACGATGACATTGATCGGGGTCCAGGAAAAGAGAACCACCGGGGAAAACAGCTCACGCATCGCCTCGGCATAGGCCGGATTATTCATCGTGGTAGCAACCTCACGCAGGTACTTCTCGGTGTTGATAATGATCGGCACAATAATCCCCACTGCCCACAGCTGAAACACGCTATATGCAGCAGCGTTGAGAACCGGCCGGCGATACCGACCAATTTGCGCCACCGCATCACCGAGAACTCCGTACACTGCGCCAGTAACCAATGTGACCCACGAATGCCCACTTAAAGTCATCACCGCACCGATAACCACACCCGCTATCGACAATGCGCCAAAACAGGGAACCTTGGCTAAATACAGCATGATCACTATCGAATTAACCGCAAGTGCAATGAGTCCGCCAATAAAGATCATCACCGGCGAAAAAACGCCAAGAAACGCGCCCGAAGAAGTCACCACAACATAAACGCAAGAAAACACGCCCGCCAGAACCAAATTGCGGGGATGTGTGATGGTTGTGTGCATGAACACCTCTCACCGAAAGTGCTTAGGGTTACCTAATTCATTGTGCAGGCTGGATAGGTGGGAAAGTCAAGGGGCATTGGATTTTTGTGAGAAATGTATCTCTTTTCGCCGCAATCTTCGCTACTTGTTATCTTCTTTTCACCTCAGTATCTTCATACTCCCTCGAAATGGGGGAAGGATGCGATTGGCTCTGGTCGACCGCACCTGCGTTGCTGATCGGCGCCTCAAAACACAGGTTGACAAGCATCCCTGAAACAACAATGCCCAGTGTGGCACGGAGTAAAGTGACGGTGGGCATAGTGTGGGCGTCGATAAGCAGAAAGCAAACCCCACAACCCACGTAAGCGTGCGCTGTATATGACGTCATCACCAGCCTCGTCGGAGCGCTCGGTGCTGGTATCGCGAGGGTGCTGCACCTGCTGCGTACCAACCGGATATTCTAAGCACCCCACCCCCACAAACAAGAAAGGTAGCGCACGGCGCAAAGTCTACAACTTGTAATCGGGCGTATTACACTGTTACGCATGACTAATCCGAGTGAGGCACCAATTCACCGCTACTCCCCCGAGTTAGCCGGTGACATTGAGAAGAAATGGCAAGAATTTTGGCGGGACAACGGGACCTTCCACACTCCGAATCCCGTGGGTGATTTAGCAACCGATCAGCCCCTTGCCTCAGATAAGCTCTTCGTGCAAGATATGTTCCCCTTCCCTTCCGGGGTGGGGCTGCACGTCGGTCACCCACTCGGCTACATCGCAACCGATGTTTATGCACGCTACAACCGCATGCTGGGCAAAAACGTGCTGCATACCCTGGGCTACGACGCGTTCGGCCTGCCTGCTGAGCAGTACGCCATCCAAACCGGCACCCACCCCGCGGTGAAGACGCAAGAGTCCATCGATAACATGGAACGCCAGCTCAACCGCTTGGGGCTGGGGCATGATAAGCGTCGCGCAATTGCCACCACCGATGTGGAATACTACCGCTGGACCCAGTGGATCTTCCTGCAAATCTTCAACGCCTGGTTCGATGAGGAAATACAGAAAGCCCGTCACATTGACGAGCTGATCCCGCTGCTGACCTCCGGCGAACGCGAAGTTCCCGCCGATCTTGCTGCGGAGTTTGGCACCGCAGACTTCAACGCGCTCGACCGCGTGCAGCAGGCTGATGTGATCGACGCGTATCGCCTCGTGTACTACTCCGACTCCGTGGTCAACTGGTGCCCCGGTTTGGGCACCGTGCTGGCAAACGAGGAAGTCACCGCCGACGGCAAGTCTGAGCGCGGCAACTTCCCCGTCTTCCGCAAGCGCCTCGGGCAGTGGGTTATGCGCATCACCGCCTACTCCGACCGCCTCATCGACGACCTTGAGCTGCTCGACTGGCCCGAAAAAGTCAAGAGCATGCAGCGCAACTGGATCGGCCGCTCCACCGGCGCGGAAGTCGACTTCGACTGCCTCGGACACACCCTGCGCGTGTTCACCACCCGCCCCGACACCCTGTTCGGCGCAACCTACATGGTGCTCGCACCCGAGCACGAGCTTGTTGATACGCTTGTCGACGCCGGAACGGGTACCTATGACGGCGTCGATACGCGCTGGACATACGGTGAAAACAGCCCTGCCGCAGCCGTTGCCGCATACCGCCAAGCAATCGCCGCGAAGTCTGATCTGGAGCGCCAGGAGAATAAGGACAAGACCGGCGTATTCTTGGGTGCCTATGCCACCAACCCAGTGAATGGTGCGAAAATCCCCGTGTTCATCGCCGATTACGTGCTCACCGGCTACGGCACAGGCGCGATCATGTCGGTGCCTGCACACGATACCCGCGACTATGAATTCGCCCAAGAATTCGGCCTGCCCATCATCCCTGTTCTCGACGGGGATATCAGCGAGGAAGCCTTTGTTGGGGATGCGCCACACATCAACTCCGCCAACGATGCAGGCCTTAACCTCAACGGCATGGGCAAGCAGGAAGCAATCGACGCCGCAATCGCATGGCTGGTTGACAACAACCTGGGCAATAAGAAGATTCAGTACAAGCTGCGCGACTGGCTGTTCGCCCGCCAGCGCTACTGGGGCGAACCCTTCCCCGTTGTCTACGACGAGGACGGTATCCCCCACGCACTGCCAGAATCGATGCTGCCCGTTGAGCTGCCGGAAGTCCCCGACTACAAGCCTGCTGCCTTCGATCCTGAGGACGCCGACTCCGAACCCCAACCACCGCTGGCGAAAGCCACCGACTGGGTTAATGTGGAGCTCGACTTAGGCGACGGCGTGAAGAAGTACCGCCGCGACACCAACGTTATGCCCCAGTGGGCTGGCTCCTCTTGGTACCAGCTGCGCTACATCGACCCCACCAACACGGACACCTTCTGCGACCTGGACAACGAAAAGTACTGGACCGGGCCACAGTTTGAAGGCGACTGCGGCGGCGTCGACTTGTACGTCGGTGGTGTTGAACACGCAGTTTTGCACCTGCTCTACTCCCGCTTCTGGCACAAGGTGCTCTTCGACCTTGGCTTCGTCTCCTCCTGCGAACCATACCGCCGCCTGTTCAACCAGGGCTACATCCAGGCTTTCGCCTACACCGATGCCCGCGGCGTCTACGTGCCCGCCGCTGAGGTGGAAGAAAAGGACGGAAAGTTCTACTACCAGGGCGAAGAAGTAAACCAAGAGTACGGCAAGATGGGTAAGTCGCTGAAGAACTCCGTCTCCCCGGACGAAATCTGCGACAACTTCGGTGCCGACACCCTGCGCGTGTACGAAATGGCGATGGGCCCACTGGATACCTCCCGCCCGTGGGCAACCAAGGATGTGGTCGGTGCGCAGCGCTTCCTCCAGCGCCTGTGGCGCCTCGTGGTCGACGAAAGCACAGGTGCTGTCGTGGTCACCGATGATGCGCTTGACGACGCCACCAACAAGGCCCTGCACCGCACCATCGCGGGCGTGAAAGACGACTACGAAAACCTGCGCCTGAATACCGTTGTGGCCAAGGCAATCGAGTACGTGAACTTCTTAACCAAGCAGTTCCCCGCTGGTGCGCCACGCGCGGCAGTGCGCCCACTGGTGCAGCTGATCGCCCCAGTGGCCCCACACATCGCCGAAGAGCTGTGGACACGCCTTGGTGGCACAGAAACCATCACCTTCCAACCATTCCCAGCATTTGAGGAAAAGTGGTTGAAGGATGACGAAATTGAGCTGCCAGTGCAGGTCAACGGCAAGGTTCGTGGCCGCATCATGGTTGCTGCCGACGCCGACCAGGACACCATCGTGGCAGCTGCGCTCGCCGATGAAGGCGTGCAGGTACACACCGATGGCAAGACTGTGATCAAGCAGATCGTCGTGCCAGGACGCATGGTCAACCTCGTGGTGAAATAACCTCCACTGCTCATTGCGTACCCCTGTGCCCCATCCTGTGGTGGGCACAGGGGTACACAGCTTTGTGTGCACCCCATCCTTTGCCACCGTTTTAGCGCCTGCGCACAGCGATAGTCACACAAAAAATTTAAGAAAAACTGTGGGTTCATCAAAAAGGAGAATATTAAACTATGCACGCATAGCACCTTAAATTCCCTCACGATAGGAGAACGCCTTAGTGAACAACAACGACGGCTTTCACAATCCCGCCATCCCCAGCTCGCACCCTCAATGGAATAGCGCCAACCCCTATTCTGCGATGAGCACACCACAAAATTTTTCCGACCCCCGCGCACATACGCTCGGTTATCCTGCTGAACCCTATCAGTCCGCTGCTGTGTTTCCTGAGTATCTGGCAAATAATCCCCAGCCCTCTATGTATGGGCAAGCATCAGTAGCAAAACCCAAAGATTACATGCTTTTATCGGTTCTCAGTGCTATTTTTGGTTTTCCGTTTCTGGGCTTGGTCAGTGTGTACTTTTCTGTGAAAGTGGACAAACTGTGGCAAATGGGTAGGCAGTATGACTCTGTGCGAGCCTCGCGCCAGTCTTTAACATGGGCAATAATTTCGCTGGTTTTTGCACTCATCGGTTGGCTGATATTCGGCCTGTTCATCATGGCTTTCATCGAATCACTGAGCAAATACTAGACGCTGCTGTGATTCCGGAAAGGGGTGGCGGCGCAAAGCATAGGCAGGCAATGTGAGCGGTTGTGGCGGGCGCACTGTTCTTTATGAGTTTTAAACAACTCCAAACAATTATGATGACCTGC
Source organism: Corynebacterium felinum (assembly GCF_030408755.1). NCBI lineage: Bacteria > Bacillati > Actinomycetota > Actinomycetes > Mycobacteriales > Corynebacteriaceae > Corynebacterium > Corynebacterium felinum. Next base: position 3,168,599 of record NZ_CP047209.1, on the reverse strand, counting down.
GCAAACGCTTGATTTTTTCAGGAGCGTAGGCAGAAAGTTTTAAACAACTCCAACAACTACCCTGAGCTGCACTAATGCATCATCTGGGGCGTGAAAAGGGAGGAAACATGCGCTGAGTTCTTTTTGAGTTCTTTCAACAACTCAAAAAGAACTCAATGTGGCTACACTAGATAAGCATGAATGCAGGACATTTCAATCAGCACGTGTACGAAGCCTTGAATCGAATTTGGGCAGGCGAACGTGCTGCAGATTGTGAAGATGCTACGTTGGACTTCAAAGAGGAACCAACACGCCACAACTACGGCACCGACCAACGTGTGAAAGACAAACTCAAAGATCTCATCACTGATGCGTGCATATGCTTTGCCAATGGCGAAGAAGAATATGCCTACCTAATCTTGGGAGTCAGTGATAAAGCACGAGGCCCTGAGGCTTTTCGTGGCACAAGCGCCGATGTGCATAGTTTAAGGCAGGCAGTTTATGACAGGACTCAACCGAAATTTCAGGTGCACGCTGAAGAGCTTATTTTCCATGACAAGCGACTGATAGTGTTTACAGTTCCGCGGGGACTGAGCGTTATTCAGCGGACAAACGGCTCGGCAACATATCGAGTGAAAGATGCGTGCATACCATTAGAGCCCGAAGAATTGCGCAGACTGCAGCACCGTCGTTCGAACCCTGATTACACTTTTTATCAGTCAACACTTGACCTCAATGATCTGAGCCCAGAAGCGTTAGCTTACGGAAAATCTCTTTATCAACGACGCGTTACTGCAGAACAGAAACCATTGAATGTTCCCTTAACCGATGAAGATTTCTTGACCGTTCTTGGACTCATATTGCCCAACGGGAAACTCACATTAGCGGCAGAAATTCTCTTCTCCCCCGCCCGAAACGGTTTAAGGGCGCAGTACCTACTCAAGAAGTTCAGCCTATTTGACGACCCAGAGATCTACGACTTTTTAGGGCCACTGGTTGAACTGATTCCGCAACTGTTGGCAAAAATCAACGAAGCTGCTTCGGGGCAAGTGGCCACTGTAGTGTTCCCCAATGGCCAAGAGATAAGAATTCCTCGTTTTCCTGCACGAGCTATAGATGAAGTTATCTACAACGCTTTCGCGCATCGGAATTGGCAGCTCAAAGCACCAGTTGTGATTGAGCAAAGCCCGCAAGAGCTGCGGATTATTTCACCAGGAGGCTTCCCTCAAGGAGTAAATGAAAACACGGTTCTAGGCACAGCGTCTTATCCAGTCAACGAATGCCTTATGCAGGCGTTGCGGATTCTTGGTTTAGTTGAGCGCGCGAGCCAAGGATTCTCCCGCATGTGGAGCGCAATGTTGGAAACTGGCCGTGAAGCCCCTGTAGTCACAGAAGAAAACTATCACGTATCGGTGACTTTGGACTCTGGAAAACCCCGCGTGGATTTCATCCAAGCCCTAACTGCTTTGCGCGAGCATTTTCCGGAGCACATACTGAATAATGTTGGTTCGTTGATTATTATTCGCCAGCTGTGTGATTTTAACGTTATTACTGTGACGAAAGCACAGCAGTTAACGCAGTGCGATGCGCGCGTGGTGCGCCAGTACTTCGATCTATTGGAAGAACACGGATTGGTTCAACCCGTGGGATATAACAAAGATCAATGGGCGCTCAGTGAACGTGCGTACACAGTCGTTAGTAGGTTTATCCAGATCCCCCTGACAATCGGCAATCTTCCCGATTGGGTGGAAAAGCAACTAGCTTCGGGTGTTTTGTTAAGCAACAAAGACATTGTGCAGCGCACAGGCCTTGATCCCCAAGAAGTCACCGCTGTCCTGCGGTATCTCCACGGTGCTGGAAAAATCATGAAAGATCCCGCAGGGCCCTCGCGTGGGCCAACAGTGCGGTGGATCAAAGCGTAGATGGGTGAGTGCGTTTTGTTGAAAAATACGTAAATTAATTTTTGTTATTCAGTACACTAATTCGCGAAAAATGGCGAAAAATGTGAATAAATTGCATTTAGCCTAGTTTTAGCATAAATATTGTCTGAAAATTGCTAATTGTCTAGCGGGGTCGGTAAAAGCGCACTATAATAAAAGTATTGGCCAAGAAACTTCTGCTTTTCTCCATAAAATCTCGGAAGGATTAGTGCATTGAAAATCAAGTACGCATTCGGTTGTGCCGCAGCTTTATCGCTAGTGTTAACCGGCTGTAGCCAAGCCCCCACCACCAGCACTAGCGAAACCACCGCAGCTGATGCCGGTACTATGACCACCGAAGATGTTGCCGCTGAGAAAGATTCCTGCAAGGCAACAACAGAAGCGGAAATCGCCGCACTTTTTGAACGCTGGAATGAAGACCTTGAAAGCGGCGATGCGAAAAAGGTCATGGAAAACTACGCCAGCGAATCTGTACTTTTGCCCACTGTTTCAAACCAGCCGCGCACAACAGCAGCGGAAAAAGAAGACTATTTCGCTCACTGGCTGGAGAAAAAACCCTCCGGTGTGGTCAACGAACGCTGGATTGAAATCGACTGCGACTACGCTATCGACGCCGGAACCTACACCTTCACCTACGCCGACGGTACTAAAGTGCCCGCACGCTACACCTTCGTCTATGGCCTCGAAGGTGATGAATGGAAGATCACCACTCACCACTCCTCCGCCATGCCTGAAGAAGGCGCGGACGTGAACATGCCCGTGGCTACAGGAAGCACCGGCTCACCTGCCCCAGATCTTTCAGGAGGCACGTGCGCGGTTGCAGAAGATACCGAAATCACCGGACTCTTTGATACCTGGAATGCCGCACTGCAAACAGGCAACGCAGCCGAAGTAGCAAAACTTTATGGCGAGCAGTCGCTTCTGCTGCCCACGGTATCGAACAAGCTGCGTTTCACCGCAGCGGAAAAAGAAGACTACTTCGCGCACTGGCTGGAGAAAAAGCCCGTAGGAACCATCGACCAACGCTGGACCACCAAGGGCTGCAACACCGCCACCGATGCCGGCTTGTACACCTTCAAGTATGAAGATGGCACAACCGTATCCGCCCGCTTCACCTACACCTACAAGTGGGACGGCAATCAGTGGAAGATCTCAAGCCACCACTCCTCGGCAATGCCCGAGGGCTAAACACCACCGCAGCCTTTAACCCCGCGCCAACCGTGCGCGGGAAACGAGTCTAGCGTGACGACGTCGACACGCATAAGCAGCACAAAAAAGGGTTGGAGCACACACTGCCCCAACCCTTTTAAACATGCACGCACGCAGCCACTTATGGCAGGCGGAAAGTCTTCTTGATCAGATTGACCAAACCAGCAATCGCACCACCAATAATGCCCACGGTCGACCCAATGCCCACCAAAGCAGTAAGCACAGTCACCGCAATAGCAGCACCAGGATTGCGCGCAGCAGACAAAGCCGTCTTACCAGCAGAACCCCACTCCTTGGCAAACGCATCAGCGCGCTGATCATTGATCAAGTTTTGAACATCCTTGTTGCTCAACACAGAAGACAACACATCAACAGGAGACTTGCTCTCAGCACCAGACTGCGCAGGAGCAGTCTGTGGGGTCTGATCAGCAGGAGCAGCATCCTGCGCAACAGCCATCGGGGAAACAGCTACCGAAAACGCAGCAGCAAGCGCAATAGCACCGAGACGAACCTTCGACATAAAGCCTCCAAAAAATACCGGGAAAAGCGTGAAAATGAAACACAAAACTGTTTCAATAACACCCTGATTCTGCCACGTAAAACCCACAAAAGAAAGCACACCTACTATAACCACACACCCTGCTACACCTACATAGGGGGAGTGCTAGAACCCGACCCTCAAACAAAACCACCAACCCAAAACTCAGTAAGCTAGGACACGCACACCTAAACCCCAACGCACCACAAGGAGCGACCATGAGCACCCGCAGCCTCGAACACCGCCCCACCGGGCCACTGCTCGTCGCCGGAACCGCCATCTGCGGATGCATCATCATCGCCATTGCAAATCCCACCGAACCCGACAGCATCCTGCCCCGCTGCCCCACCAAAACACTCCTCGGAATCGACTGCCCAGTCTGCGGCACCACCCGCATGCTTTACTCCCTCACCCACGGCAACATCACCGCCGCACTCCACTACAACGCAATCGCCCTCCTCGCAACCCTCATGCTCACCTGGGCGTGGATCAACTGGATGCTCACAACACTCGGCTACACACTCCCCCGCTGGACACACTGGACACGATGGCGCTACACCCCACACACCGTCATCACAATACTCACCGCATGGTTTCTCATCCGCCTCATCTACCCACCCCTCCAAACCCCATGAGCGACACAGAAAGCAACACACCACAACAACCCCACAAAAACCACACCACCCACACACCCGCACCCACCCGTGCCCAAAAAATAGCCTTCACCGGCATCGTCTGCGTCATCATCACCCTCACCACCCTCAAATCCTTCTTCAGCATCGGCGGACTCTGGGTACCCCAACGGCAACGCGTACGCAACCTCGAACTCCAGCCCTTCGACCTCTTCTTCCACTCCCGCAACTGGTTCGCACCCCTCTTCGACACCATAGGAAACATCGGATTCTTCATCCCCTTCGGCATGATGACCGCAGTACTCCTCGCCAGGCACAACCACCGCATCATTAAAGCAACTGGCTACTCATTCCTATTCAGCCTACTCATTGAATCCAGCCAATACATCTTCGCCCTCGGCCGCACCGACATCGATGACCTCTGGTGCAACACCCTCGGCGGCTTCCTCGGCGCAAGCATCGTCACAGCATTCGGCCGCAGCGCCCACCGGCTGTGGACCACCATCGCAGTAGCCACCAGCGGCATATTCATCGCCCTCCTACTATTCGACAGCGCCCAGCCCTAGCCGGAACGGCACTGACCGATTTCACCACACTGACACGAAAAGCCGCACACACCGAGTTGGGCACTCGACATGTACGGCTTCAACGAAAGTGCAAGAAAACTACGCTTTGAACACCGCAGTTTCTTGGAAGCGCTCTTCGTGAGTTTCCACATGGGCAGTTTCCTTTGAGCGCCAAATCGCAAACGAAGAAATAGCAAACAGCACCGTGGCATAGATAGCAACTGGGGTCAGGCCAGAAGACTCCGAAACAATACGGTTGGCAATCAATGGTGCAGTACCGGCACCCAGAATCGACGCCACTTGGAAAGAAATGCCGGCACCGGTGTAGCGGTGCGCCGCATCAAACTTCTCAGACAAGAACGCGCCAATAGGTCCGTACTGGGCAGGCTGAACCACACTCACCATCAAAATCAGGCCAGCCCAGACAAGCCCAGGGTTACCCGTCTCGATCATGTTGATGACGATCCACAAGCCAGTAACCGACACCGCGCCACCAGCAAGCATCACCCGACGACGACCGAACTTATCTGACAGGAATGCCAGGAACGGCATCATGAAAATAGCGATAAACGAACCGATGGTGACCATCATCAAACCGTCGGCGCGAGAAATAGGAGAATCAGAATCCGCAGTGGCCTTCACGATAAACGGAACCATGAACGAGGCCTGCAAACCTTGAATGAACAAACCAGCCATACCCGCAAGCGAACCCAAAACCAGCTCGCCAGGAGAATCCTTGAGCATCTTCATCAAAGGAACACCTGTATGAACCTCACCGCGCAGGCGGGCAGCCTCAAACTCAGGAGATTCCGTCACGCGTGAACGCAAGTACAGGCCAAAAATCACGATGCCTGCGGAAAACAGGAACGGCACACGCCACCCCCAGTCGGTGACAAAGTACTGCTCAGGGTTTGCGAAGTTATCGCCAGAAATCATCGAGAAGATCGAGAGCACCAGAGTGGACAACACTGCGCCGGCAGGGCCACCGGCGATAGCCAAGGATGCACCAAAGCCCTTATTTTCTTCCTTTGAGTGCTCCATAGCCATCAGTGTGGCACCAGCCCACTCGCCACCGACAGCCAAACCTTGGACGGTACGCAGCACAACCAACATGATAGGCGCAGCGACACCAATGGATTGTGCAGAAGGCATCAGGCCGATTGCCACAGAAACAATACCCATGGTGAGCAGGGTGATTACAAGAACATTCTTGCGTCCGTATTTATCGCCGAAGTGGCCGAAAGCCATGGAACCAATGGGGCGGGAAATGTAGCCAATGAGAAGAATGGCAAACGAAAGGGTGGTTCCTAGGGCAGGGGGAAGATCGCCGAAGAACAGCTGTGGGAAAACCAAGCCTGCGGCTGCGGCGTACAAAAGGAAGTCATAGTATTCAACGGTAGAACCCAAGAAACTGGAAAGGACGGCACGGCGGCGTTCCTTCGGATCGTCGTTACCAACGATCACGGTGGAGCCCGCTGCGGGGCCATGCGGGTTCAACGTAAAGTCCGGTGACTGAGTAGACATAACACATCCTAAAAGTGTGAGATGAGTGACAGTATGAGTCAGAGAGTAGTTCCGGCCACACACTCATTTTCAATTGTGTTCCATACAGTGGTACAAGCAGTGAAAAAAGGCCGCCTGAACAGTGGAAATCCACAAAGGAAAATGGCCTGAAAAAGCGCCTCGGCGTAATCTCAGGCCACTGTAAGCAGCCCCAACGGGAAGGGGAAAGGCTACGGGTTTGGCCAAACGATTGTGTGCGATAGGTTGGCGGCAGTGGCAGGTTCTACTCGCCCATACCGGAATGCAAAGACTTGTTGGCGATAAAACTCGCGCGATACTGCACCCCTGTGGGGAGTAGCAGGTACGCGCCCAGAATCGCCACGATACTCAACTGAACGCACCCTACCAAACCAATGGGCATCATAAATCTGCTGATCAGACCACAATTCTAAAAGCATCCAATGGTGTTTCAGTTCAACATTTTCGAACCAAGTGTACTGCTCGCATCCTGGTTCGCGACGTGTATCGCGTACTTCCTGCGCGGTTAACGCCACCATGTCGGGATTCGGCTGGTAGCAACCCTGTATGAGGATGCGAATTTTACCTCGACTAGGCCATGCAAGTGCGGAGTTAGGGTGGGAGTCTGGTGTCCACACATTGGAGATGAGCTGAAAATTCTGCTGCTGATAACACTCCATATCAGCGCTAGTGAATACAGCTTTTGTGGCAGGGAACTCAGAGAGGTTGGTGATAAAAGCCCCCGCCTGCTCCTCGCTGTCGAGGCCAAGAATCAATGCATGGCTGTTCTCGCCCGGCATGATGGAACGATACAACTCCGCTGAAATACCCTGCTCACGAAGCTGCGGTAATTCTTCAGCAAGCCCAGGCGGGGCGGCGTCGAGAAGCAAGAGTATGCGGATCATGTCAACTCCTCAAAGTCCACAACCCAGTCGGGTGCCTGAAACTCGGGCAGTGCTTGACGACGCCGAATCACCGCCTCAATCAAGTAACCACCAAGCGCATCAAAGGTATCGAAGTATCCGAATTCTGCTGCCTGCCCGCCCAGCGTTGAACCCATGCACAACGGGTAACCAGCACCGGCCATGCGAGCGCAATTTTCCTCCCACTGAAGATCATTGTGCGCAAGCGTAGTAAAAACATGGTGGATTCCGGGGCCACGAATATCAAAAAATTCCCGATTGTAATGGCTTGGTCCGTGGTTACATTGGATGATCTCGAAACCGAAATTTCCCGCGAAACCTTGAGCGGTGAAGTAGCCATGATCAACCTTCGTACCGCGATACTGCGGATCATCCAGTCGTCCGAATCCCTTTTCCCAGGTTTTACAGTCGAAGCTCCTAATCCCAAAAATATCCCGATAATGCGGCAATGCCTGCATAACATCGTGAACAAGAACTCCGAAATGATACATCTTTTGCGCAGGCAACAGCCCAAAAGCGCTAGAAGGGGACAACTCTACAAGGTGGCCACTGGCCGAATCCGCGCGAAGAAGAGGGGAAGCAGTGGTAACCATCTCGATAAGGAAACCGCCAAGCTGGGCGCGGGTATCGTAGAAACAACGAGTATGTCCATCTACTCTCGCCTGGTATACGCAAGGAATATCAAGGGCGGCGAAGTGTTGCGCAACAGTGCCCTCGCCTTCTGCTTGAACCTGAATGAAGCAGATCCCTTCGCGTTTGGTGCGCAGATATTCATGGAAGGGGGACTCGCCAGACAATGGCTGGATCAGCTCGAAGCATAAGGCTTCATCCCCGTCGTGGTGGGGTGTGGTGTAGCCGATGGCGCTACGCCACACCCCAGGGGTGCGTTGTGTTTTCCTGCCGTAGCTTAGGGCATCAATGGTGGTGGTTTCGGATAAAGTCCACGAGGTGATCCCGTAGATTTCCGCGTAGGAAACCAACGCTTTGTCGAGATTGGAAACCACAACCCCGATCCGTGTGAGTGCGGTGGTATTAAGCATGATGTGACGGTGTCCTCACTAGTAGAAGAGGCTTAAGTTTTTTACCAAAATGGTGGACATATCGAATCGGATTTCGCGGTGCAAAATGAGCCAACCAAATGGCGCATCGGGTGCGTGAACGATGATGTCGCGGCGTTCACCTGCGATTGCATCTTGGCTGCGTTCGCCACGGGTGCGGTAGATGTAGAAATTGGAGCGCACATCGAAATTGCCGTCTTCGCGTCCATCGACGCGAATGTTGCTGATCATGTGGCGGGATCGGCTGGGCGGTTCTTCCGCCCACGCCATGTTGGTTTGTAGTCGGTACACCCGCTGGCGGAGGAATTCTTTGGATTCTTCGAAATAGACGGAAGTTCCCTGCTTGTAGTATTCGTCTTTGCGTTCGCGGGCGACGCGGTTTTCGCGCACCGGCGCCCAGTAGTAGACGTCGTCGTGCATGCAGGTGAGCCAGTCGTCCCATTCCATGTTGTCGATGAGTTCAGCTTCGTCGTAGAGGAATCGGGTGATGGCACGTTCGGTGTGCGCATCTATGGCGATCCTGTTTTTCAGCTGAAGTTTGCTCAAAGCAACGGGGAAAGGTTTTTCTTCCGGGCTGTGCGGGATGTGCTCAGGCAGACTGTGGTCGTGTGACATCAGGTGGGTCCTCCTTATTGCGGTGGGCTGTGTGTGCGGTGTGGACTAGAGGGAAAGGCAAGGTAAAAGTGTGTGTTTAGCTGCGCTGTGCGAGCGCTGCTGCCGTATCGACGTCGACAGCTGCTGGCACATTACGGAACTCGGTGGCGTCATCGGGCATGACAGCCTGGAAATCGGCGTCTTCGACTTCTGCTACTCCCCCGCGCATCTTCTTTAACTCTTCCCATGAATGCCCTTCCATCAAATCGCGATAGAAGCCATACATGTTCAGCGCCGCATTATCTGAATAGACGTGTGCAGTGGAACTACCGGGGTAACCATCCTCGTCAGTAGCGGGAGCAACGCCACGCATATTGTAGGTAAAGCCGGTGGTGCGTGCTTTCGCCCCTTGGAGGATACGCTGCATCTCTTCCCAGTTTTCAGCATCGTCTTGCTCAAACATGCCGGCCGGTGAGAAGGTGCGCATCACATCAACACGGATAGATTCTTTGACCTCATCAGGAGCATCTTTAGGCACAAAAGCCCAAGACCAAATTTCCATCTCATTGGGTCCGCGTGGGTGGGTGACGCGGAATGTATAGTTACCCAATAGCATGAAATTCGGGAACACATTCATGTGCCCACGCACTTCGCGGTACTCACCCAATCTGCTTTCAATCGACTCGCGGATAGTGTTTTCCCATTCAATCAACGCTGGTGCGGTGTTCGGGATTTCCTTGCCGCGTTTGCCAAAGAACGCGCCACCATGACCATAGGGGCTGAAAAACTGGCGGCCTGTTGGGATCTTAGTGCGCCCAGTTTTCCGGTTAAAGGTATCGGAACCGGAGGCGAGAGCTTCCACAGCAGACACGTGGGAGATTTCGGAATGCTGCATGTCGGAGGTGGGCTGTTCAACATTAAACTTCCAGTTCGCGGGCAGAACCCACTTGTGAACAGCGATCGCTTCCATGCCGCCGTCGTAGCGGTCGATGTAGCCATCGAGATAGTACTTCGCGTTGCCGAGATACTCCTCCAGCGGTGGGATGGTTTCATCCCACGAACCGAAGATGAAACCGTTGTAGTTTTCTAAACGCGGCACCTGAATGGCCGACAGCTTAGATTTATCGATTCCCGCTGGATATGCGGTATCTTCGTGCGGAATATTAACCAATTCGCCACCGAGGTCATAAGCCCAGCCATGGAAAGAACACATGAATCCCTTGGCTACCCCACGGTCGGCGCGGCAGATGCGCATTCCGCGGTGACGACACTGGTTGAGGAAAGCTTTGATACTTCCATCTTTTTGCCGAACAACAATCACTGGGTCTTGGCCGATATAGGTTTGAATGTAGCTTCCGCGCTTGTCAAGCATCGAATCGTGGGCGAGGAAAACCCACGTGCGCTGCCAAATCTGTTCCAACTCTTGGGCATAGATATCTTCATCGACGAAGATTTTTCCGGAAACATATCCCCCGACAGGATCGATGAGATCGCGAATATCAGACATCAGTGGGCTACTCCTTGAAAATAGTGCAGTGACCTGCACGCACTTTGGGTACTGGTGGGAAATAACGAGTGGCTTAGGTGCTCCACAGGGTATTGATGGAAATGTATTCCAGATCACGTAACAAGGGCGTTTTTGTTCCGAGGTTCGGAACGCAAACACTATGAGCTGGGCAAAAACGGGCCGGAAACAATCAGAGTTGACGCCCGATAGTGTCACCTGATGCGTAGGAAAAGATCTATTGCCACTGGACGCATAAAGAACCCCCTTCCGCCCGAAAGTGCGCAAGTGCTAACTTTCAGCGAAAGGGGGGATGGGATACAAACGTGGCAGGCTCAGGCGGCAGGCTACTTCTTAGGCTGTGGAACTGTGTAGGTGGTGACTACCTTTGCCAAGATTGAATCATCCTCAGACGAACGAATCGTGGTATCAGTGACGATCACAGTGCGACCTGCACGCACAATCTCAGCGGTGGCAATAGCATCGCCAGACTTCTTATTAGATACCACATTGACCGAAGAACCGACCGCGAGAGGGAACACCCCTGGTTCGACGTTCTGCATGGCAAGCCATGTGCCAGTAATGTCGGCCAAACCGAACAGTGCTGGTGCCGAGAACATACCTGCTGGCTGGGTAATCGCCTTATGCATAGGCATACCCACACGCACCTGGTCTTTATCCCCAGAAATGGGATACAGCTTCAACGTGATAGCAACATCATCGACGCGGGAATAGAAATCTTCCCATTGCTGGAGAAAATTCATGACAAGCTCAACCCTTCAATTTCTTCATTTACTTCGGTCACCCAGCCCTGTTCGGCCACCATGAGGGAAAGATCCTTCCCGTCACGCAGCTGAACATCGAGAACATAACGCAAACCAGCACGCTCACATTCGCGGATGGCATCAAGATCACCCTCATTGACAGCAACCACGATGCGCTTGCACTCAGGGTGGGTGGAGAAAATCTGCTCCACATCCGCACGCATCTCAGCGGCGGAACCAAAGGTCAATTCCAGATCATTCTTGCCATACGGGTAGGTGTGTCGCAGGGGAGATAATTCAATGGGCAGAAAATTCATCAGGCCACCTCTTCGTCCATGAGCTCTCGCACCATTTGGCGGATCGCCACTTTGTCAATCTTTCCAGCGGAATTGCGGGTAATTTCGTCGACAAGCACAAGCTTCTTCGGAAGCTTATAGCGCGCCAAATGCCGCTCACAGTGCTCGCGGAGCTGATCGATCGTAATCTCAGCATCAGGGTCAGGCTGAATCACCGACACCACAATCTCACCCCACTTCGCATCCGGCAAGCCCACAACCGCATTGCCCCGAACTCCCACGAGTTCAGCAACAACACGCTCCACCTCAGCAGGATACACATTCTCACCACCGGTGATGATGAGATCCTTCAGACGATCCACAATGTAGAAATAACCGTCTTCATCGCGGTGCCCTAAATCGCCGGAGTGGAACCAACCAGCAGTGTACGACTTTTGCGTAACCTCAGGGTTATTCCAATAACCCGTGGCCACGTTTGGGCCACGCACCCACAATTCACCTGTCACACCAGGTTCGCGCACATCCTCCCCAGTGTCAGGATCGACAAGACGCACCTCGGTATAGGGCATCGGAATACCACAGGAACCAGCCTTCTTCTCCGTCATATGCGGCGGCAAATAGGTGGCAAAAGGCGCAGTTTCGGTCAAGCCCCACGCCTGCTGCACGTTAATGCCCTTCTCCATATAGCGGCGAATCAACACCGGTGGAACAGGAGCACCCGCACAAATCGTCGCACGCATGGAATCCAAAGTAGCGGAAGCAAAATTTGGATGCGCATACAACGCTTCAAGCTGCGCTGGGACCATGAACGTCGAGCCCACAGCATATTTTTCAATATCTTCCAGCACGCGAGCCGGATCGAAATGGCGGTGAATCAGCAATGTATTGGCTCGCACCAAAGCGCGAATCGCAAAGGAATTCAACGCCCCCACATGGAACAACGGCGCAGTAGCCAAAGTGACATCACCAGGGCGGCTATCGACCATAGTGTCCACGTTGATCGAATTCCACCACAAATTACCAAATGTCAGCTGCACACCCTTAGGCAAACCAGTGGTGCCAGAGGTAAACAGCAGCAAAGCCAGATCGGTCATCGACATCGGGCGTGGCTTCGACACCGCATCGGTGGATGTAGAAAGCGCTGAGCTTGCCTGCCAGTACAACGGAACTCGGCCATCGACAGGGGCGTGAGGATCATCATCGATCACAATGACATGGTGGCGCTCCACTCCATAAATGTGCTTCGCCTGCGGAAGATAAGGGCCTTCGACCACCACGGTGTGAGGGGTGCCCTGCATCAGCAGCTGGGAAATTTCCGGTGCGGACAAACGGAAATTTAAGGGCATGAATGTCGCCCCCAACCACCATGAGGCAAGCATGGTGAACACGAACGACCGCGAATTCATACCAAGATATGCCACACGATCACCTTGGCGAACGCCAGCCTCATCGAGGTGAGCAGCCCACCGCACGATGGTGTCTTTGAGTTCTTGGTAAGTAATCTCCTCGCCCTCGTAGTTCAGCGCAACCAAATGTGGTTGGTAGTGCGCATGGCGAGCAATCTGGGAACAAGGGTTAATATCAACTTTGTCTGCAGTGTGCGAAACACCTTGCACAATCATAATTCGTCACCTCCAGCAGCAGTTCGGAATCCACGTGCAGAGATTCCACCATCTGCATGAATAATCGTTCCGGTAATGTTTCCGGCTTCCTTCGGGCTCGCAAGCATCACATACGGACCAGTAAAGGTTGCTGGGTCCGTGGAAATGTCATGGAGCGGAATAAAGGGGTTGGATGAACCCCAGCGGTCAAGAGAATCTGCGAAACTACGGGAATCGAGCCCAATAGTTTTCGGCCCACGCAAATCAGTGCGCATGCCGCCGACCGCGACCCCGTTGACGCGTACCTTGGGTGCCAGCTCGTAGGCGAACTGCATGACTAGTCCGCGGTCGGCAAATTTACTTGCGGTGTACACAGGGCCCCCGCCGGCGGAGTAGAAGGAAGCATTGGACAAGGTCATAATGATCGACCCTCGGCTGTGAATGAGCCTGCGCCAAGTGGCTTCTACGGTGAGTAGATACCCTTTGACGTTGATGGAGAAAATCTCATCGAAAATCTCGGAGAGCTCTTCGCCACTGTGCCGAGTGATGGAACGGTTGTAATCCCAAATACCAGCGTTGGGAATAACCGTGTCAATCTGGCCAAACTTCGCCATGGTCGCATCCACCGCCGCATAAAGATCCTGCGAGCTACGCACATCAACACCTAGGGCGAGGACCTTGTCCGAATCGAGCTCATCGGCAACAGCGTGGGCTCGTTGTTGATCGAGATCAACGAGAGCTACGTTGGCGCCTTCGGAAACAAACCTGCGGGCAAGTGCCGCCCCTAGTCCCGATCCTGCCCCTGTAATAAAAGCAGTCTGTCCTTTAATCATTGCTGTACCTTCATTCACCTCAAAAATTCATTGCTTAGAAGAAGGTTGAGATGTTCTTCGAAGGCAAAACATTGATATCGAGCAGGATCCTACGGTCGAAAATCTTGTAACCATCCGCAGTTTCACGCAGTAAATCAGTTCGAGTCCCCGCGTAGATATCGCGCTCATGCTCCAGGCGAGTACGCCACACTAGGAAATTCGTGCGCACTTCCAGTACCTCGTTGCCGTCGCCGTCGACTGCGTGGCGGGCAGAAAGGTTGGTGATCAAATGGCGGGTACGTGAAGGAGGATCTTCAGCCCACGCCATACCGGAATCGAATCGGCGAATACGCCATGCCAGCGAGTCTTTAGTCTCGTCGTAGAAGGCGGCTTCGTCGGGGCCGGCGATTGCGAGTGCTTGCTGGCGGCGCAAACGGTTGGTGCGGGTCGGCGACCAGTAGTAGAGGTCGTCGTCGAAAAGCTCCAACCAGTCAACGTAGCGGCCCTCGTCTAAAAGATCAGCCTCGTCGTAGTAAAGGTTTTGAATTTCGTAGTATTTTTCCAGGCTGACGCGCTGGCCAACCTGAATGTCTTCACGACGTAAATAGTCAGTCATGATCTTTCACTCCTTTCATCGGGCTAGTTTCTTGAGATTGACCCCTGGGTCAGCAAGCTGTTGGGGATCGACGATGATTCCGCGATCAATAATCCGGCGAGCCACACGCACAGCCATGCCCGCATCAACTGCGGCGCACCCAACCATGCGTCCGTCCTCAGCCAAGCGGAAGGCCACTTCAGGCTCACCCTCAGCATTGGGGCGAATAACCGTAGTACCCGGCGCGCTCATATCGCCTGCGCCTTCGACGTGAACGTTGTAGCGGTCAGTCCAGAACCAGGAGCAACCGTGCTGGGGGAGATCGCTTCCGGTGATGGAGGCGGCGGCGGTTTGCGCGTCGAAGATGGCGGATTCCCAGTGTTCGTGGCGGCGTTCGAGGCTGCCGTTAGGGTTGCGGTGTCGGGCGCAGTCGCCGATTGCCCAGATGTTGGGTTGGGTGGTGCGCTGGCTGTGGTCGACGAGGATGCCGTTGTCGAAGTCCAGTCCGGCGCTGTGGGCGAGTTCGGATTCGGCGACGATTCCTACCGCGAGGAGGACATAGTCGGCTTTGACTGGGTCGTGGCCATCGATGGTGATGGTGTAGTGGTCACCGTTGCGGGTGATCGCGGTGGTCATTCCGCAGATGAAAGTCACGTCGTTGGCACCGTGGAGGTTGTGCAGCCGGTGGGCGAGGTCTTCGCCGACGGCAGGGATCAGTGAGACGGCTTGGGGGTCGATGAGTGTGACCTGTGCGCCGAGCTCTTTGGCGGAGGAGGCGACTTCCGCACCGATCAGGCCTGCACCGATGATGGTAAGCCGTGTCCCAGGGGTGAGGGCGTTTTTCAGGGTGTGGGCATCATTGAGGGTGCGCAAAACGATGAGGTTGGGGTCGTCGAATCCTGGTGTGGGTAGTTGCCGAGGGATTCCGCCGGTGGCGATGACGAGGTTGTCGTAGCTGAGTGTTTCGCCGTTGTCGAGTGCAACGGTGTTGCTGTCGACGTCGATACGGCGTGCGCGCTGCTCGATGATGTCGATGGAGTTGTTGCGGTAGAACTCTTCTGTGGCCAGCAGGAGCTGCTCGGGGGTTTTCGCACCGTTGAGGATTTCTTTGCTCAAGGGTGGTCGATCGTAGGGCAGACCTTCGGGGTCGATAATTCCGATGTTTCCGCTGTGGCCGAGTGCGCGGAGTTCTTTAGCGAGGGTAAAGCCGGCGATGCCGCCACCAATGATGAGTGTATTAGTCATCGTCAACCTCCGCGGGGGTTCCTGGGTAGAGCCAAATTTCGTCGTCGCGGACTTCTACCTTGTGAGTGATGGTGTCGTCGACTGCGGGCATGCAGAGTACTTTTCCTGACTTCAGGCAGAATTTGCCGGAATGCATGGGGCATTCAACTTCGGTGCCTTCGACCCATCCGTCAGCCAGCGAGGCGTCGCCGTGCGTGCACGTATCGTTCAGGGCGTAGATTTCGTCTTCATCGGTGCGGAAGATAGCAATGGGGTCGTCGTATCCAGTGACGTCGGATTCGACGACGATGCCTTCTTCCTGTTCGATGTCGTCGATGGTGCCCACTTTTACAGGCTCACCCATGGCAGTGTCCTTTCTCGCTTGCGGTGTGGCAGGAATCGATGGTGTCGGCTGACTCGCGCAGCTCGTGCCACGCAGGGGTTCCCATGAGTTCACGCCAGCGCCGATAGACAGCTCGACCGGCGGCGTCGGAGTAGAGGCCGGAGGTCATACCTGGGAAGCCGGGTTCTTCGCGGTAGTCCCCGAGTCCCATCTGGTAGTTCAGTGCGGTGTTGCCAACCATGAATGCGTGCGCGTTTGCTTGGCATTCCGACCAGTTTTCGCCGTCATCCTGCTCGAAGATGCCGGAAGGTCCGAAGGTGCGCAGGTTGTAGAGACGCTGGGCGTGGCGTACGTCTTCGGGCATGGACTTATCCAAAACTGTCCAGCTCCATACCTCCATCTTGTTGGGGCCCTTGGGGTGCCACACGCGGATGGAACCGTTGACTG
Source organism: Corynebacterium felinum (assembly GCF_030408755.1). Lineage (NCBI taxonomy): Bacteria > Bacillati > Actinomycetota > Actinomycetes > Mycobacteriales > Corynebacteriaceae > Corynebacterium > Corynebacterium felinum. The sequence goes on along the minus strand of NZ_CP047209.1, from coordinate 3,152,053 downwards.
GCAGGTAGGAGAAGTTCGGGAAAACGGTGGCATGCCCGTTGGTCAGTGGGCCCATCACCTGTTCGGGCGAGAGGCGCTCGCGCAGGAAGTCGTAGTCGTAGTATTCGTGTACTGGCTGGGCGTCGAAGCGGTTGCGTGGGTGCACAGGGAAGCCGGCGCCGTTGCCGTATTCGTCGGAATACTGGCGACCGGTGCGCATGGCGATTTCTTTCTTTGGTCCCTTGCCGGTGGGTGACATCACCATTAGTGCGGAGGCGTGGGACATGTTGACGTGGTACCAGTCGGTGGCGAACTGTTCTGCGGCGAGTTTCCAGTTACCATCGAGCACCCACTTGGTCACACCTCCGACCACGCAGGTGCCTTCGGGGTCGCGGTCCATGAATGCGTCGATGTACCAGCGCATGTCGCCGAGAGTTTCTTCGAGTGGTTCGGCGTGCTCATCCCAGTTCGCGAAGATAAGGCCCTTGTAGCTTTCGACGCGGGGTGCTGCAACCAAGCCCCAATCCTTGGGGTTGAAGCTATCGCCGTAGGCCTCTTGGGCAGGCACGTTGGCTAGGTTGCCGTCGAGGTCGAAAGACCATCCGTGGTAGGTGCAGGTGAAGTTCTTGGTTGAACCCATATCCGCGCGGCAGACACGGGCACCGCGGTGGCGACAGTTGTTGAGCAGCACGCGGATTTCGCGCTTCTTGTTCAGAACTGCGATGACTGGGTCTTCACCCATATAGGTTTGGAAGAAATCGCCAGGCTTTTTGAACTGGTCTTCGTGGGCGATGAAAAGCCAGCTGCGGGCGAAAATGCGGCGCATTTCTTGGCGGTACACTGCAGTGTCGGAGAAAATGCGACGATCGATCAGACCCCCGTCGGGGTCAACCATGCCACTGACATCTAAGTTAGCGTCGAGGCTGGGGGGCCGTTTCAGCCCACCCCTAGGCATGGGATTGTTTGGCGTAAACACGAAAACTCTCCTTGGGTGTGTGGGGGATACGACAAAAATGGATGCCACAAGAAGTGCAGGGTCTAAACGGAGGAAACACCCCTTGTGTATGCTGACTCACATTTTGTTGTTTTCTACTGTGCCGTCACTCCTTCAGATGGAACTAATAACGTTCCGCACAATGGAACGAAAGAGAAAATATGGGGGTGGGTTGGGGTTAATTTAATGCCAAAGACCCCTATCCAACTCCCCCACCCCCTCCCCTGGAAAGGTGTGGGAACGAAGAAAAATTTCGTCTCCCGCTCCACTCCTCAGCAGAATCTCACAGATAAGCACAACACAATTTTTGCTTCAGATCTGAGAATGGAGGTTAACAAACACCAACAGTGGTGACTTGAGGAGGCGGCACTACGTACTTTCTTGCGTCCCTCCGCGCACACCACATCCCCCCTTAGTGCATCGTTTAGCCCAGTGCACCCAACCCCCCCTCACTCCCCCTACCTTTCACCGCGCACGCTCCCGACGGATTCACTGCCTGAGTGAACACCCACAAGCAGCCTAGAGGTGAAACACAACGAGAAACGAAAGGAACTTAAGCCTGATGGTCATCGAGAAAGCCCCCGACCTTGCACCTGCCAAGACAACCGATAGCCGCAGCGCGGTGGATAAAGCCTTTAGCCTTCTGCGCTGTTTCGGTGAGCACGACGCCAACGGGATTGGGGTGAGTGAACTGGCACGGCGTGCAGGAATGTCCAAAACAACCTGCCATCGATTACTAGCAACCCTCGTTGCCAACGGGGCTGTCGAGCGCGCCGGGGATGTGTATCGCTTAGGGCCGTTGTGTTTTGAGCTGACCAACACTATCGGATCTTTGAAAAAGGAAGTGGTGGGTGAAGTACTCACCCCTTACTTAGCCGCGCTTTTCGAGCAGACTCGCCAAACGGTACATCTTGCTTTCCTTCAAGGAAATCAGGTGGTGTATGTGAATAAGTTGTTTTCTATCAAGCGCATTCCTGCCCCTTCGCGTATCGGGGGTAGCGCCCCCGCGTATTGCACAGGCGTAGGAAAGGCTATTCTTGCCTGGGACTATGAGCGTACCGAATCGGTGATTAAAGCGGGTTTAAGCCCGTGGACTGAGCACACAATTACTGATCCGGAACAATTTCGGGAGGAATTAGCTCAGGTGCGTATCGACGGCGTTGCCTACGATCGGGAAGAAATCACCGAGGGCTTGTCCTGCGTGGCAGCACCGATTTTCGGCCGCAACAACACTCCTATTGCCGCGATGAGCGTCAGTGGCCCGACACTGAGTTTCAACCCAGAACTGCATATCCCTGCGCTTCGTCGAACCTGCAAGGCCGCGGGCCGGGCGGCAGTGAATTTCCAACGCGCTCAGGAGCAACGTCGTAAAGCGAGCATGAAAACCCCCGCTTAACAGTGCACTTCCCCAGCGACCATACGCACTGTAGTCCCTCTTGCGGGGCCGAGCTTATGGGATACTCGAAGAGAGGCGTGCAAAGCTAGTTAAAGTACGAGCGGATATAGCTCAGAAAGGAAAGTGAAAGCCCCATGTCAGCATTCTTGATTAAGTATCATCGTCTAATGGGGACTGTTCAATGTGAGAAGTATGATTCACTTTCAGAAGCTACTCGGGAACGCCTACGCCTAGACAAATTTAATACAGATCCTGATTTGGAGATTGTAGCGGTCGCAAGTGCAAGTGAAGAGAATCTTCGCCGATCACATTCACGGTACTTCTCTGGCGTATAAGCATCATCAGTCATGCTTGGTGGCTTCCTCGGTGCGACGACAATCTGCGGACAGCCGAAAGAACGTTAGACGGATGAGTTGCTCAAATCCTATTTGATGATGGCATCCCCCTGTTCTAGTCATCTAAGGGCAAGGGAGCCCGCTAGCGGCATAGCTTGCTAGCGGGCTTTTAGTTCGCCTGACATGGGGCGCGTTCTTAGGAGGTGAGTTCCTGATAACGAAGGTGGTTTGGCTGTGTAGCTGATGCCCACAACGCACCTACCGGCAACTACTGCCCTATTCCTTCTTAGTGGCGTCGCAGCATACGTTGCAGTTGTGCGCAGACCTACATGATCACTTCCGAGAACATCGTGGTAGCAAACCATACGAAGGGCGGGTTTCATTAGCCCTCCTCCCTCATCCTTTTTCAGTGTCACCCTCAAAAAGGGAGGAAGGCAAACAAAACCCGCCCCTACCCGGTACGGTGTTAGCTGGCTAGAGCAACAGCAACATCAATAATCATGTCCTCTTGACCACCGACGTAACCGCGACGACCAATCTCCTGCAAAATATCTGCAACAGGAACACCATAGCGTGTGGCGGCACGCTCAGCATGCAGCAAAAATGAGTTGTACACACCCATTTGTCCTTGCACAATCGACCCTCGATCCATCATGGGCAGACGATCCACCATTGGCTTGAGCACATCCTCAGCAGCAGCAAGAATCTTCTCCACATTCACCCCGTGCTTAATGCCCAAACGCTCAAACGCGACCGCCAACACCTCGGTGGGGGAATTGCCTGCGCCTGCACCCAAACCAGCAAGCGAACCATCAATCTGGCGGGCGCCGGCACGAACCGCAAGCACAGAATTTGTCACACCAAAAGACAAGTTCTGGTGACCATGGAAGCCCACCTGGGCCTCCTCGCCGATCTCATCGACCAGTGCCGCCACGCGATCCGAAGCTTGCTCCATAATTAACGCACCAGCCGAATCCACCACGAACACACATTGGCAACCAGCATCAACCATGATTCGGGCTTGAGCCGCAAGCTCTTGTGGGCTGATCCGGTGCGACAACATGAGGAAACCACCTGTTTCCATCCCGAGTTCGCGGGCTGCCTGGAAATGCTTAATCGAAATATCAGCCTCGGTGCAGTGTGTGGCAATACGAACCATGCGTGCACCGCGTCGATGTGCTTCCTTCAAATCATCAATGGTGCCCAAACCAGGCAGCAATAGGCAGGCGATTTGTGCATTCTTCGCCTCATCAACTGCAACCTCAATCAGGTCGAGGTCATTGGTGTGGGAAAAGCCGTAGTTGAAAGACGAGCCCCCTAACCCATCCCCGTGAGTGACCTCAATCATTTCCACATTCGCATCGTCAAGTGCGCGCACAACGCGGCGGACTTGATCGGCGGTGTACTGGTGGCGGATTGCGTGTGAGCCATCCCGAAGCGTGGTGTCGTTGATTCGAATCGTAGTCATGATGAAAATCCTTCTAGTGTGCTCGGTCAGGAAGAAACAGGTTGGGTGGCCAGCAGGTCAACATACTTATCGGCGGTCGCTACAGCTGCGGCGGTGATGATGTCGAGATTTCCCGCATACTCCGGCAGGTAGTCCGCAGCGCCCTTGACCTCAATGAGAACAGTGACGCGACCCCAGCCGTTCCACTCGGGGCGTGCGCTATCGAACTGTGGGGCGGCGGTGAGGTGATAGCCGGGCACATACGACTGCACTGTTTCCACCATGTGCTCGATAGATTGGGTGATCTGGTCCTGCAGTGGGCCAGGTTCTGCTGCTTCGGCAGGCAGTGAGCAATACACGGTGTTGCGCATCAGCATTGGTGGTTCTACAGGGTTGAGAATCAAGATTGCTTTCGCGCGTTTCGCGCCACCTACCTGCTCTAGGGCGCGGGCGGTGGTGTGCATGAACTCATCAATATTGGCGCGGGTACCAGGGCCTGCGGAGCGCGACGCAATGGACGCAACGATTTCTGCGTAGTCCACATCAACAATTCGTGACACCGCTGCCACGATTGGGGTGGTCGCTTGCCCACCGCAGGTAATCATGTTCACATTGTCCACGGTTGACAATGCATCAAGGTTGACGGAAGGGCACAGGTAGGGGCCGACTGCTGCAGGGGTGAGGTCGATGGCTCGAATGCCTGCTGCGTGGTAGCGGGGCGCGTTTGCTTGGTGTGCATAAGCCGAGGTTGCTTCGAAGACGAAGTCGGGCAGTTCGTCTTGTTCCAAAAGCCAGTCAATGCCACCAGCTGAGGCGGTTACTCCCATTTTTTCGGCGCGGCGCAAACCGTCGGATTCAGGGTCGACACCAATCATGTAGACAGGTTCGATGTTGCGTGAGTTCTTCAGTAGCTTCATCAACAAGTCGGTGCCAATATTGCCCGGGCCGACAACAGCCGCGGTGAATTTAGAAGTCATGGTGTGTCCTTGAAATAGTGTGTTGCGTGCTTGTCACACTGCAGGCTTCTCCCGCCGCAGTGCGATAGCCACTGATGAAAGGTGGGTAGTTGGTGGGGTCTTAGACAAAGCTGACACTCAAAGAGCCAAGCTCGCCGTAGTCGACGCTCAGGCTTTGGCCTGCAATGACTGGTGCTGCGGCGCAGAAGCTGCCGGAGAGAATGATGTCGCCCTTCTGTAAACTCACGCCTTGCTCGCCGAGAATGGTTGCCAGCCACGCAATGGGGGCTAGTGGGTGACCCATCACTGCAGCTCCTGTGCCTTTGCCTACTTCTTGGTTGTTGAGGCTCATGGAGGCAGTAACTGAAGGAAGGTCGTTGGGGTTGATAGCCACGGGGTCGGTAGAGAGGATGATTGCGCCACAGGAGGCGTTGTCGGCGATGGTGTCGACCAAGGTGATGTCCCAGTCCCGTACGCGTGAGTCGATGATTTCGACGGCGAGGAAGGTGTGTTTTACCGCTGCGGCAACATCGTCGATGCTGGCACCTGGGTGCAGGTCGGCACCTAGTTGGAATCCGAGTTCGGGTTCCACTTTGGGGCTGATGAAGGTGTCAACAGGGATGCTGGCCCCGGCTGGGTACATCATGGTGTCGAGAAAGAACCCGAAGTCGGGGCTATCGACACCGAGCTGCTGCTGCATGGCCAGTGAGGTCAGTCCGATCTTGCGTCCTGTGACTTTATGCCCCTCGGCAATGAAGGCTTCTTCTTGGACGCGCTGGATTCGGTAAGCACCTGCCACATCCAACCCTGGGATGGTTTTTCGGGGTGGCTCAATGGGTGTGCGGGTGCCGTAGGCGGATTTGAGTTCGCCCGCTACGGTGGTGAAGGCGTCGGTAGTGCTCATGGTGTGGTGGGTACTTTCTGTTGGCGAGCAAGCATGAAGCTCGAAGAAGAACACGACTTGGTGGTGCAAGAACAAGGGCACAAAAACGTGTGGTTTATGTGTGCCCTTGTTCTTGTGGGGGTGAACGAAAAGGCGGTGTGCAAATAGTTGCGCGTGCCTTCGCTCGGTTTATTTCGGCCGTGCGGTCATGATGCCGAAGCCTGCAATGAATTCGCGGATGGGCTTGTAGTACTCGTAGTCGATGGTGTACTCCCCTACTGCCGCGTGTAGTGCAGAGAAGGCGGCTACCCACGAGCGTACTTCGTGGGAGGAGTGTCCTGCTTGTTCGTCCATTTCGTCAGCGGTGTAGCGATCGAAGCGGGTGGGGTCGGCTGCAGCACAGTCGTCCATGAACGTACGGTCCCATTCGGGGTTGAGGTCGAGGATGTCTGCTTCGCCTTTGGCGAAGGATTTGGCGGTTTCAATGACCCGTGTTTGGCGGGCATTGCGGGCTTCTGCGGTGGGGTGGCGTCCGGCGAGAAGCAGTGCGCGTTGTTCTTCGGTGGCGGTGGCCCACTGGGGTACTGGTGGGTCGTGGGAGAGGCCGCCGGAGGCGATCAGGAGGATTTTTTCATCCCTAGTTGCGAGGTATTTGCCGAGTGCTTGGCCCATTTTGCGCACGCGCTCCATGGGGACGAAGGGGCGGGCTACTCCGTTGACGTAGACGGGGATGGTGGGTTTGGCGGTGAGGGAATCGTAGAGCAGTTCGATGGGTTGAACTGCGCCGTGGTCGATTTCCATGCGCCGTGAGATGGCGATATCGATGCCCTCGTTGATGATGAATTGGGCCATTTCTTCGCTGATCTCGGTGGGGACTGAGAGTGGGCCTTCGGTGGATTCGTAGTCGCCTACGCTGAGTGCTTCGTAGCCCACGCAGTAGGGTGGCATGAGGTCGTAGAAGAAGCCGTTGTAGTGGTCGGGGGCGATGGTGACGATGAGGTCGGGGTCGAAGTCGTTGACGAAGGTGCGTACTTCATCGAATGCTGCGTTGAGGCTGGTGGTGACTTCGTCGCCGGGGTCGTTGATCCCGAGCAGTGGGCTATGTGACATAGCCAGAAGAGCAAACTGTGCCATGATCTTTCCTTAGCGTTTCCGAAATGTGCTGGGGGTGTTGTGTGAGATTCTGCTTGTCGACGTCGTTAACGTCCGAGCAGGAAGTCGAGCTGGATCTTGTTGAAGGTGTCGGTGTCTTCGTATTGTGGCCAGTGGCCGCAGTTTTCCATGACGGCGAGTTGCCCGTTCGGGATGAGTTCGGAGATGCGTCGACCTTCGTCTACTGGTCCGGATGGGTCTTTGGTGGTCCACAGGACGAGTGCGGGTGCTTGGATGGCCTTGAGGTCATCGTCGGAGAGCATGTTGCGCTTGCGGATTTCTAGGTTCTGCAGAGCCATGTTCATTTCGCAGGCTTGTGGCCAATCTGGTTGCTCAAAGATGCGTTGGCGGGTGCGGATGAGGTCTGGTGTGACCATTGCTGGGTCCGCCATTAACCATTCGAGGCGGGCTTGGACACGTTCCCAGGAGGGGTCTTTCGCTGCTTCCATGGAAAGGGTGTAGAGGCGTTCCATCACTTGAGGGTTGGCCATAGTGCCGCCCATGGTGTTGAGGACGATTTTTTCTACGCGCTCTGGGTGTAGTTGTGCCAGTCGTGCGGTGGTCCAGCCACCGAGGGATTCACCGGAGAAGTAGGCTTTTTCGTAGCCGAGGGCATCCATAACCGCCAGCACTTGATCCACGTAGTGTGGGATTTCGAGCGGGTGGTTGGGTTTGGTGGAGTATCCGTGGCCGATGAAGTCGATGGCGTAGACGTTGAAGTGTTCGGCGTGGGCTGCGAGGTTGCGGGCGTAGGCTTCGGCGTGGCCGGTGATGCCGTGCAGCATGAGCAGGAGGGGTTTGTCTTTGTCTCCTGCGTGCAGGTAGCGGGTGCGGTATCCGCCTGCGTCGATATAGCCTTGGCTGAATTCGACTTCCGCGAGGTCATCCCACACACTGGTGTACTTAGGGGTCGACATATTCCTCCTTATAAATTCCTTATTAGTTCGGCTGCGTGTGTATGTTGCGTGATGATCTTTCCCGCTCCCCAGTTCACCCTTGTGCATGTTTATTGCCGAATAAGTGAAAGGGGTGAAAGGTAAAAAAGGGGTAGATCTGTGAATACACCTTGATCGTAGGTTTGTGCTTTCTGAAGCACTAGTAACCGTTCCAACTAGCGGAACAACAGACTTAGGTGGTGATATGGGGGAGTGAATTTTGTGGAATCACGGGGGATACTTCCCTAGGTAGTAGACGTTCATTCATTATTACCCCCGAGCAGTTAGCCAATTGAGAATGTGCGTCTGAGTCATTATCATCGTGTGACCACGAGATACAAGAAAATGTAACTAAGTGTAACTAAATGCACTTTGTCACATTTACTCCCTAAAAAGTTGCGTTCGTCTAAGCGTGCACTAGAATGGGCACCGACATTAACCCTCCTTACCTAATGTCGAAACCCAAAAGAGAGACCCCAAGTCACTGGCAAATAACAAGGGGTCTCAGTGAGACTAGTTAGACAGCCAGTCGATGATCTCGAGAACGCAGTTCACGAGAAACTTGGCTGCTAACGCCTCGAAGGCCCGAGAAGTAATTCGCACAATTGCTTGTCGGGTCTTCCTCTTTTCCCTTGCGGGCTCAGAGTTGGACATCGTCGTCTCACCTCCTCCCTTTAAACTAAGGTTCGTTACTATCTACTGGTCAGGAAGTAGTCCCGCAACCCTGTCGGATGCGAGACTAGGCACCGCCAGGGAGGAAAGCTCATCACGAGCTCATTGAAATATTACAACGTCGCACGTATTTTCTCGTGTTGGCTGGTAGAAGGCAATTGTGAATGCACGTTCATACAAAGCTCTATCTGTTGTTTTCTTCGTAGTGCAACAACATCGCCGTCGCCTCCCGAATCGCCCCGTTGATGAAGGTGGCGGAGGTGGGTGCTGTTCCGGCTGGGGTGCGGGTGGAGATGCTGGTGGCGAGGTTGGTGATGTGGATTCCTAGCTGGAGGGCGTTGAGGATGGGGAGGTTGCGGGCTTTGTGGTGTGCGATCCATGCGCCGAGTACTCCGGCGAGTACGTCGCCGCTGCCTGGTGTGGCGCCCCAGGAGTGTCCGGGGTCGATGGTGATGAAAGGTTGGGTGGGGTCGGGTTGGGCGATGAGTGTTTTGCGGCCTTTGAGGATGATGGTGGCTCCTGATTTTTCGGCGAGTGTGCGGATGGCGGTAAGTCCGGCGTCGTCAAGCGCTGGTGTGCCGTAGGCGTGGCTGAGGGCTGCGAATTCGCCTGTGTGTGGGGTGAAGATGGTGGGGTGGTTGCGTTGTACGATGCTGTCGCGCAGTGTGGGGTTGGTGCTGATTGCGCGGAGTGCTTCGGCGTCGCAGAGTAGGGGTTGGTCGCGTTCGATGAGGGTGGCAAGTTGTGATGTGGTGCAGCCGCCGGGGCCGGCGACCCAGGCGTGGGTGGGTGTTGTGGTGTCGGGGATTTCAGGGTGTGCGACTGCTTCGGGTGTGCGGGCAAGGACGTGGTGGGTGCAGTCGCCGATGTAGCGGACCATGGCGGGGGTGGCGCGGATGGCGGCTTCGACGCTGAGCATGGCCGCGCCGGGGTAGTGGGTGCTGCCGGCGACGATGCCGACGACGCCGCTGCTGTATTTGTGGTCGGTGGGGGTGGGGATGATTCCGGTGATGCCGAGTTGGTGGGGGTTGAAGTCGGTGTCGGTGGTGGTGTAGTGGGTGCCGACTGTGGGGTAGGTGGCCAGTTGGGTGCTTAGGTGTTGGTTGTGGGTGCTGATGTCGGCGATGTGGAGTTGTCCGCTGTGGGTATTGATGAGGTGGGCGGGGCGTGCGGCGCCGAAGGTGATGGTGTGGTGGGCGTGGATGTGGTGGGTGTTGGTGATGCCGGTGTGGGGGTCGATGCCGCTGGGGATGTCGATGCTGAGGATGGTGGCGTGGGTGCGGGCGGTGTGGGTGTAGGTGGCGATGGTGGGGTTGATGTTTCCTGTGCCGCCGATGCCGAGGATGCCGTCGATGATTAGTGTGTAGTGTTCGGTGTGGGGAAGTTCGGTGATGATTTCGCCCCCGGCGTTGGTGAAGGCGGTGAGTGCGGGTGGGTGGGCGTTGGGTTTGGTGGGTGTTGGGGGTGTGCTGAGGTAGGCGTGGATGTGGGTGTAGCCGTGGTTGAGCAGGATGGTGCCGGCGTAGAGTGCGTCGCCGCCGTTGCCGCCTGCCCCGACTAGGAGCAGGATGGGGGTGTGAGTTTGTGGGTTGAGTGTTGTGGCGAGGGTGGCGACGGCCTGGGCGGCTTTGCGCATGAGTCCGTCGGTGTGGTGTTGTTCGGCGAGTGCGATGAGTGGCGCTTCGGCGGCGCGGATGTCGGCTATGGAATACGCGGTGTACATGCCCCCACTTTAAGCTAGTTTGGGCAGCTAGGGCACCAGAAGAGGGTGCGTGATTCGTAGGTGGTCATGCTGATGGGGCTGGTGCAGATGTGGCAGGGTTGGCCGTGGCGTCGGTAGACGTAGACTTCGCCGCCGTGGTCGTCTTTGCGGGGTTTTCGTCCCATGGCTTCGGGGGTGTGTTCGGGGCGGACGGTGTCGATGCGGCCGTGTTCGACGCCGTAGCGCATGAGCTGTTGCAGGTCGGCCCAGATGTGGTCGAAGGTGTCGGGGCTAAGGGCGTTGCCGGGTGTTGTGGGGGCGATGTTGAGGCGGAAGAGGGTTTCGGCGCGGTAGATGTTGCCGACTCCGGGGAAGTATTTTTGGTCCATGAGCAGGCTGGCGATGCTGCGCTGTGAGCTGAGGATTTTGTGTTTGATGGTGGTGGGGTCGGCGTCGTCGCGGAGGGGGTCGGCACCGAGCTTGTCGACGGCGTGGCGCAGGTCGTCCGCGCTGATCAGGCGGCACCATTGGGGGCCGCGGAGGTTGGCGGCGGTGTGGTTGTCTGTGATGCGTAGTCGGATTTGTCCCCAGATGTCTTCGGGGGGTTCGAAGCGGAAGGTGCCGATGAGTCCGAGGTGGATTGAGATGTATTTTTCGGCGATGGGACAGTCGAATTCGATGAACAGTTGTTTGCCAAAGGCTTCGGCGGATATGAGTGTGGTGTTGTTCAGAATGGAGGCTTCGTGGGCGAAGCGGCCTTGGGGTGAGGTGACTTCAACGGTCTTTCCGGCGAAAGTGCTGGTGAGATCGTGTGCGAGTTTGTGGATGACGTGACCTTCGGGCATGGGGTTGTAGTGTAGTCAAGGCGTCGAAAGTTGTGTAGTTGTTGAGGGTTCTGTGGTGTTTATGGATGGGTGAAGGTGTGATCTGGCTGTCATTTTGAGGCAGTGGGCTGTGCTTCTTCCTGAGTGAAACTGTGTATCGGGCAGGTGATTTATTAAGAGTGCTGTAGAGAAAGTTAGGGAAAGTAGGGGGTTAATTTAGAAGAGAATTTTAGATAAATTTCTAGTTAGTGTTCATGTCATCCATTTGGTTTCGTTCTGTCATATGGTCTTTGACACTTCTGTGCAGACACGGCCGAAAGGTGAGCGTGGAGGGCGTATCGCTCGGCTTTGTTGTCCCTGAATTCAGTGCAAGGGGTATTACGAGGGGTTCAGCGGGGGTGTGGATTGAGGGGTATCGAAACTACTTTTTGTCGCATGTGCAGTGCGTTAATCCCGAAGGATTAATGTCAAGAGGGGGTTGTAAAATTTAACTAATTATGAAAAAAGTTTCATAATTGAGTCCTGGTACTTAGGTAGTGATAATGGGGGCAAGGGGCATAATTGTGCATCCATTGGGGCGGTGGGAATAGATGTGGACGCTCAGGTGTTAACGTTTTTGCAATTCTTAACAAAGGTGTGTTCACGACATTTCCTGCTTGCATGAGCCTGAGAAATCCACGTTTTAATCTATGTGAAAATATGGTCTTTCATTAGTTCGAACTAGTTGCAAACGTCCAGCTCATTACGGTAATTTGAGGAAGTGTTGGATGATACATGCAAGTAGTAATTGCACTATACCTGCATTAGTGGGGTCTTGTTTTTCTTTCATTCAATTCGGAAATTGAAAGCATAAAGGAGCACCTTTTGTCCCTAAAACACAGGTCTGGAGATTCCCCCAATAGTCTTGGTAGCCGACAGTCACTCATTGACCATTGCCGGGCATTCCTGCGCAGCCACAATGCCGTGATTGTAGGCTATGGTGTGCTCATTATTCTTTCCTTCGTGGCCATGGTGATGGTGTGGCAGTGGTTTGCACAATCGCAAGCGTCAGCAGGTGTGCCCGAAGTGAGTGCGTCTATCGGAATTTTGGGTTTCTGTCTTCTCGTGGTTGCCGCAATCGGTGTGTTCTCTCAAGGCAAGCCTTGGCAAATCCTCGTCCACATGTCTCCAACAGCGCTGCTGATGACAGTCTTCCCCCTGATCATGTGGCGTCTTGCAGACAGCATCATCGTGGTGCTCATGGTTGCTATCACTGTCCCCTGGGCTACCAGCGCCGCAGTGATGCCCACCTACGAGCCGCTGGCAAGGACCAGCCGCAAAGATCCCGCCACATTCTTCCGCGCCTTTGCCAGCGTGTGGCCGACAATGATGCTTCTTTCCCTTCTGCCATTGAGCTTCTTTGCGCTGATCATGGCCAATATTACCGGCTGGGGTCTCGACCGCATCGCAATTTATGTCATTGGTCTGCTCAGCAACCTCATCTTTGCGCAATCACTCATTGCCGCCCAGGAAACCAAACACCATTTCTTTGTATTCCTCGGCTGGCTTTTGTATGCCACTTCCCTACTGTTGGCACCCCACTTGTGGTTTGTGATCCCGCTAATGGGTGTGATTCCGCAAATTTTCCTCATGGGTGAAAACCTCACGGGGCTTTTCCGTCCGATGCGTATCGACTGGATGACAGCACTGATGCACACCGGCTTTGGATTCTTGACGGGCAGCGTGTTGTGGGCGGACAAATTCTTCCTCATTTCGCTCAACCCCCACAGCGTCGATGTGCTCATGGTCTACGTCGCACTGGTGCCCGTAGTGGTGGCATTATCAATGTATTACAGCACCCAATTCCCAGTGGTCGAAAACAGTTTCCGCGCGCTGATGACTGGGGTGAATGATTCCCCACTGAACAAGTTGGATGAAGATATTGTCACAGCCACAAAAAAATTGGGGGCCTCGGCAGTATCCACCATCAGTATTGCGGCGATGTCTGGAGCCGGAATCCTGCTGCTGAGCGGCCTGCTGGGATTGCGCCATAACGCGGAAAGCTTAGTGCTCTTTTTGCTGCCGCCCTTGTTGTTGTCGCTGTATTTGTCCACATCGCAGTTGTCGCAGATGCAGCGCAATTTCCCGGCGGCGATGTGTGGGGGCGCCTATGCCTGTGCCGTAGCTATAGGTTTCGTTCTTTTTAGTCCCCTAGTCGGGCTGTATATCGCTTGTGGTGCTGCAGCGTTGTTGTCTGTTGTGGCGGTGGTATGCGTGATCCGGGGTGTGGCCCGCACCCCTTATGAACTTTTCTGGAACAAGGCGGTTTCCTGGTGAATCATCCCCGTATTCGCTTCCCCGATAGCAATTTTGAACTAGAAAAAGTCGATGTGGCTTTAGTCATGGAATCGACCTACCCCTACCTCAAAGGCGGTGTGTCGGCGGTAGTCCATGACATTATTACCCACAACCCTGACTTACGTTTCGGGATTATTCACATCGCCTGGGACTCCAAAGCCCCGACAAAAGATCTCTATGGTGTGCCGGAGAATGTGGCGTGGATTGATGTGTTGTACCTCTCCATTGAGGAAACGAAAGAAGCCTTCACCCAAGCATGTATGGGTGAGGCGACACCGCGCCAAGTCCGCCAACTCGTCCATGCGATTAAGCAAACGATTGCGGGCAATTTTGAACCGATGCGCGCGTTGTATCACGAGGCAATGAACCCACAGACCCGCACGTGGAATGTGTGGGCAACACTGACCCATAAAGATTTAATGGCGGCGGCGATTGAAGCAACCGGGGATGCCGGCGATATTACGCTCGGTGAGCTGTTTTGGCTGGTGCGTGACTTCTTCTCGCTCGGCTATTCCTTGCTGCACCGCTTCAATCCTCCCGCGAAGGTGTATCACGCGCACACCACAGGCTATGCCTCGCTGGTGGCGGCCACGGCAGCGATCCAAAATGGAGGCGCGTTTTTCTTAACCGAGCACAATTTGTATGTGCGCGACACTGTCAATGCGCTGCTCAACCGTGAGATGAGTCTGCCAGTGACCATGCAGTCGCCGCAGGAGCTGGCACAAACCACCTTTGAAAAGTTCTGGACGTGGTGGTGGGTAGAGATGGGCGCGATTTTATATACGGAAGCAGAACACATCACCTACCTGTACCCCCAAGCTATTGATGAGGCGCAGGATTTGGCCGGTGATCGGGCAAAGTCTGAAACGCTGCCGAACGGGATCGTGTGGGAGGATTTCGACTACGCCCGTAACCGACGTCGTGAAGCAAACGAAGGGATCGCCGAGAAAAAGACCTGGCGTTTCGCCTGCATCGCCCGCGTGGTACCTATTAAGGGCATTATTGAGCTGATCGATTCGGTCAACTATCTCAAAGAATGCGGCATCGACAACATCAAAGTTGATGTGCTAGGCCCCACCGAGCACGTACCCCAGTACTATCAGCGCTGCGTAGAATACATTGAACAGCTGGGGTTGGAAGACCGCATTGTGCTGCGCGGCACGGTGAATGTGCGCGACGTGTTGCACGATTATGATGCGCTGGTGCTGTCCAGCTTCAATGAGGGGCAGCCGATTGTGGTGCTGGAGTCGATGGTGATCGGGTTGCCGGTGATCGGCACCGATGTGGGAGGCATGGATCAGCTGGTCACCGACGTCCTCATTGATGAGGAAGGCAACGAGATCCACCCCTGCGGTGATTTGGTGAAACCTGGCGATTCGAAGGGCTTGGCGGAGCTGATGATCATGCTCACGAAGAGCCCGGAAACATATATAAAGTGGCATGAGAATTCCCTTGCCCGCATCCGCACTATTTTCTTGATGCCGCAGGTGATGGCGCGTTATAACGCTATTTATCGACGCCTCGGCGCAGGCGAGTATGGTCGCCGTTTCTTAAGTGCCCGCACCGCTGATTTGGCGCGGGGAGCTGACGATATTCATGATTATCCGGCGCGTGCCTGGGATAGGTACCCCGGCCAACATAAATTCCGCAAAAGTTTAGGCGGTGGCGGCTATCAGCGTGTCTAAATCCTCACGCACCCACGCCACGCAGCGCCCACGTCCACGCTTGGCGTGGGTACGCTACGGGTATCCGATTTCGCCACGCCAATTGCGTGCCGCGGCGGGAAAGTTTCGCGTTGCTATCCTCCAGCCGTGGGAGGTTGCCGCCGCGCAACAACTCAAGGAAGCGAACCCGCACACTGTGGTGTTGGCGTATAAGTGTTTGTCTTCTGTGCGCACATATGAGCCAGGTCCTGTGTATTCTTCGGGGATTTCCCCACAGGATGCGACAGCGCTTAACACCTGCGCTACCGACGAGCAGTGGGCTGGTTATGCGGAGCACGTGCAGCAGAAAGTGTGGGAGAAAAAGTATCAGGATGCGTGGGTGCGCGCAGTTGTTGGGGAAATCGCTGCGGGGCCTTTCGACGGCGTGATGGCCGACAATGATGTGTTCGGCGACTACTACGGGCACGGTCTTGATATGGGTATGGTGCGCTCTGGGCTAGATACGCTAGTACACACTGCGGGGGCGAAGCTGAATGAACAGGGCAAACTTCTTGTTCCGAATATTGCTGAGTCGCGGTGTGAACCTGAACGCTGGTTGCGCCATAGCCGTTTCGGCGGGGGTTTTGAGGAATGCTGGTTGGGTTGGGGTAACGCCGGTGATGGGTGGCTGGATGTTGAGTGTTGCCTTGATCAGATGGAGCAGATGGACTGCGATGGGTTGATCATTGCCCGTGTTCCGGCGAAGCCGTGGTCCAGGCGACGCTATGTGGAGTTTGCACTTGCTGCTGCCTGGGTGTTTTTCCCTACGCGCGATATTGCGGTGACGGCAACGGCCCACGATGATTACAGTTGCCTTCCTCTGTATGCGGATCTTGATTTGGGTCTTCCTGTCGGCGGGATAAAGCGCGAGGGGAATGTTTTTTATCGCGACTTTACCCACGGGCAGGCTGCTGTCAATCTTGGTGCTACCCGCCAGAAGGGTTTGATGCGTCGTTCCGGCCAGCTGAGGATCACTCGCCGGTAGCAGTTGACGCAATCGTTGGTGCGGATCTCAATCAGCCCGTGGTTTTTCACGGGTTTTTGTGTTTTAGGTGCTGCATATATTCACGGGTTAGGCTTATGAGTTATGAGTGTTGGCAAGATTCTTCTGTACTACAAGTTCACTCCGATTGCTGATCCTAAAGCTGTGATGCTGTGGCAGCGTGAGCTGTGCGAGCTTCTGGGGCTGAAGGGTCGTATCCTCATTTCTGAGCACGGCATCAACGGCACTGTCGGCGGTGATATGGAGGCATGCAAGAAATACATCCGTAAATTCCGCGACTTCCCGGGTTTCCGTGGCACTGAGTTTAAGTGGTCTGAGGGGTCAGCTGAGGATTTCCCGAAGCTGAGCGTGAAGGTACGCGATGAGATTGTGGCTTTTGGCGCTCCCGGTGAGCTGAAGGTGGATGAGAAGGGCGTGATTGGCGGCGGCGTCCACCTGAAGCCGGAAGAGGTGAATAAGCTGGTTGAGGAACGCGGCGATGAGGTTGTGTTCTTTGATGGGCGTAATGCGATGGAGGCCCAAATCGGCAAGTTTAAGAATGCCGTTGTGCCTGATGTGCGCACGACTCATGATTTCATCAAGGAGCTGGAGTCCGGCAAGTATGACTGGATGAAGGATAAGCCGGTGATCTCCTATTGCACGGGCGGTATTCGCTGTGAGATTCTCTCCTCACTGATGCTCAACCGCGGTTTTAAAGAGGTGTATCAGATCGACGGCGGTATCGTGCGTTACGGTGAGAAGTTCGGCAATGATGGCCTGTGGGAGGGCTCGTTGTACGTGTTCGATCGCCGCATGCACATGGAGTTCGGTGGCGGTATTAAAGACCCCGGTTTTATCCAGTTGGGTCATTGCCAGTGCGGTCAGCCGACGAATAAATTTGAGCACTGCATCAATGAGGATCACTGCCGCGATCTGGTGTTGATGTGCCCTGAGTGTTTCGAGAATGTTGAAACCCGCCATTGCGGCCGCCCCGAGTGTGTTGAAGTAGCACAGCAGGAAGCGAAAACGCACAGCGTTTAAGCACAGCGCTGCCCACCTCCTTCCCCGTCTACTCACTCTCCCCCCGCCTTGCCTGTGCACCGGCGGGGGTTTTCTTAGCCCATGTTTCGCGCCCCGCCCCTTTGCGGGATTAGGTCATGGTGATTGTGGCAATGTGGGTCTAGGCTTTGCCTCATACGTGCGACATTTTGAGAACGTTGGTTGTTAGAAGCTGCGTAGCGTGGAATTTCGCGAAGGCTTAGGTGGGGCTCGTCACTGTGAATCCCGCAGAGTTTCCACAAAAGTAGGAATCTTTGAGGGATTAGCACCCCCTTAATCCCGCAGTGTTTCGGTAAAAGTGGAATTCTTTGAGGGATTAGCACCTGCCTAATCCCTCAATTTTGAGCTAAGGTGGAGTGGGACTAAGGAAGGCGAAGTGATATGAATAGTTTTATTGACCCTATGTCCCATCGAGTCAACCTAGAAAAACAAGTCAAACAGATCATTGAGTCCGCTGCTGATGGGTGTCTGAAGAAAATTGATGAAACCGCTTCTATTGATTTCAAAGAAGAAGCCGGTCGTCGTGATGGCAAGGAAATTAGACCAGGTGTAGAGCAGAACCCCGAGGCAGCGACACAGCTTGCCTGGGAAGTAGCCTGCATGGCTAATTCACCTGGGGGCGGAGTGTTGGTTGTAGGGGTCGGGGATAAAAATGGGGAGCTCATCGGTACCGCGTTAAATGTTGATTGGCTTCGCCAGCAAATAGATTCCCGCATTCATTGCGCACCCTATATTGAGGAACACAAAGTTTTGGGGGTACGGATTTTGGTGATCTATGTCGCAGAGGCACCGGCACCAGTCCCCGGGCAAGGCGGCGCACTCCGGTGGCGTGTAGGCGACCAATGTAAACCGGTGGATCCAGCAGAATGGTGGGAGGCACAACGAAAAAGGCGCAACCTCGATGAAATGGCTCAGCTCACCCCTGCGACCGTACAAGATGTGCCCACTTCAGCAATGAATGTGCTCAGAGATCTTGGGATTGATTACGAAGGTGAACCAGTGGAAAGTTTTCTGCTCAGGCACGGAGCCTGCACCATCGATGGAGTGCTCACGGGGGCTGGAAAGCTATTGTTCTGCCCTGTCGGGTGGTCCGTTCTTGAGTTAACAATCTGTGATGTGGTCGGAGGCTCCGTTTTGAAACGCATCACGGCGAATCCTCACAAGAGCTGTTTGGAACAGCTCGCTGAGATACTCGCAGCCTTAGAAGTGGTGAATGTGAACAGTACAATACAGGCAGATTTGGTGCATAAGTTTATCCCGCTTATTCCCACAGTTGCGCTCCGCGAGGCAATTTTGAATGGGCTGATTCACCGTGACTGGCTACAAAAACAGCCCACAGAGGTTCGGTGGATTAGCGCTGATAGTCGCCTAGAGGTACGATCGCCAGGAGGTTTTCCATCTGGGATCACGCCGAACAATGTCTTAAGCAAGCGAAAGCATAGATATCCGGCGTTGGCGGATGTGTACCGATCTTTAGGAATGGTGGAAAAGCAGGGCTTTGGTGTCGATCGTATGTACCAATCAATGATTGTTGTGGGGCACCGCCCACCAATCATTGAGCAGCTACCAAACTTAAGCGTGGAAACCATCCTTATTGGTGGTCGCCCAAACCCTGTTGTGATGGCTGTCATGCAGCAGCTTCTTCCCCGTGTGCGTCAAGAGGATTACCGCATTGCTATTTTCATGCACGGTCTTTTCTACCAGGCTTTTCTTAGCACTGAGCAGTTGGCGCAATTACTGCAAGATACCTATGAAATGGCACTACATACGATCCACATTGCTTGTGAAACGGTATTCCACGAGCAACCAATTGTGGAAAAACTCCATAATGCGTGGGTGTTAGGCCGACCGGTACGAGAATATTTGCTGAAAAACTCAGATCGAAACGCGGTTTTCCCGTTGGTTCCTTATCTCACTACCGATGCTGCTGTTCTTATCCAAACCGCACTGAGTTGGATTGAGCAATTCGGAAGCATTACAACAGGTACGCTGGAGAAACTCTGTGGAGTTTCAAGTAATACTGCACGTCTCGCGCTTGCTTCTGCGGTAGAACATGGCCTCATGGTCTGCGTGGGCAAAGGTCGTGCCACCCGATTTGAAAAGGTCAAAGAAAAATAGGGGGGATGTGTCGCCCCCTAGTTGACCTCATCGCTTGTTAGAAAAGCACTCGGCGTGGGGTGTTATGTTGTGGTGGTAGCGGAGTGGAAACGGTTGTCGAGCCGGCGGGTACGGCACGGGTGCGGCCCCACTGGCGGATCGCTTCGACTTCTTCCGGGTTGGATTGGGAGAAAGGCACCACGTTTCTAAACACTTCGGCAATGTAGTCGTCATCGGGCAGTGTTGAGCTGCGATGGGCGAACATTTCCGAAGCGATATCGTGCACGGCAGCGTCGATATCAGATCCGGCGAAACCTTCCGATACGGCAGTAAGCTCCGCGAGCATTTCAGGGCTGGGGCATTGTTGGATGTACTTGATAAAAGAAAGGCGCAGGATCTCTTCCCGCTCCTCGGCGGTGGGTAGATCGACGAAAAATACTTCGTCGAAACGCCCCTTGCGTAAAAGCTCAGGAGGTAGTGTTGACACGTCATTTGCGGTGGCCACGAGGAATACCTTGGAGGTGGATTCTTGAAGCCAGTATAAAAACTGGCCGATGAGTCGTTTGGTTACTGAAGGGTCGCTGGCGCTATTGGCCAATCCCTTTTCAATCTCATCGATCCAGAGCACGCAGGGCGCTACCCGATCGGCGGTGGCGAGTGCTTCGCGGAGGTTTTTCTCCGATTCCCCCACGTACATGCCCAAGACTGAGCCCATGTCGAGGCGGTAGAGGGGAAGCTGCCATTGGTGGGCAATGGCTTTGGCGGATAAGGATTTGCCACAGCCGGGTACGCCGCACAGCAGAATGCCTTTGGGTGGGTGTAAGGCGGTGGCAGACAGGTCGGATTTGATCAGGACTTCGCGTTTGGTCAGCCAGGATTTCAAGGTAGCCAGCCCACCGATTGTGTAGTCTTCGCGTAATGTGATGCGTTCGATGCCTGTCATTTCACCGAAGATGCGGTCTTTGAACTGGGAAAGTTCTGCCAGGTCAGAGCGGGCAATTTTTCCTTTTGCTAACAGGGTTGCCAGTACGTTGATTGCTTCGGATTCGGTGACTCCTAGGAGGGTTTCTGCTGCGCGGCGGATTTCTTCGTGCTGCCACTCGATGATGATGTTCATGCGATTAGATTCGATGGTTTCGCTTAAAGCATCATAAAGCTCATCAATGTCGGGCAGATCGAGGGTGGTGGACATACCTAGGCGGGAAAGGCCTGGCCAGACGGGTTTGTCTACTAGAAGGATGATGGATCCTTGGTATTGCTCGGATAGACGCACCATTTGGGCGAAGAGCCTGGAGGTGGTGGAGTCGGCGTCGATAGTGTCGATGTCGGAGAAGATGTAGTTGACGTTGGCGCGGGTTTTGAAGGTCTGCTTCGCCATGTCGAGTGCGCCGTGCAGTGAGGGGTCTTCGGAGACTTTCCGTTTGCTGAGTAGCTCGGTGAGCCCTTCGGTGCCGGAGTATTCGAAGAAGGGCATGTTGGGGAAATTGGCGGCGATGTCGCGCAGGATGGACAGAACGCGGTTGGGTTCGATGGAGTGCACGACGATGAGGGGGACGCGTGCGGTGAGGAATTGTGTGATGGTGTTGCGTGTTTGTGTGTAGTTAGGCACGGTGGTTACTTCCTCTTCCACAGTCGTTGGACAAAGGTGGGGGTTGAGGGGGTTGGTTCAGGGTGTGTGAAGGGGTTTGGGTTGGTTGCTGCTTGGGTGTGGAATGGGTTGTAGGTGCTGGTTGAGTCGAGTTGTGGGGTGGGGTGTTGGGGTTCGGGTTGTGCGTTGTCGGCGTGGGTGAGGATTTGGTTGATTGCTGCGTTGTTGCGGAAATGTGGGTCGAGTACTGCTGTGAGTGGGGTGTTTTTGACGATGTTCAGCAGTGTGTCGGGGGTGATTGTGCTGCTGTGGGTGTGTTCGGCGGCGGCCTCTTCGAGTTGTTGTTGCATGCTGGTGATTGAGGTTGTTGTGTCTTTCATCAGCACCTCGTGTACTTCTTGTGGCAGGCTGGGGTGTTGCGCGAGTTCGACGATGGTGTGTAGCAGTGCGCGGGATTGGGTGAGTAGGTGTGCGATGTCGTTTTCGCTTTGTGCTGTTTTAAAGCTGCGGATGAGGTCGTTTTCCCAGCGTGTGTAGATTTTTGTGGTGGCTTTGTCGATATGTCGGAATAGCCGTGTGAATGTGGCTGGGGGGAACATGTCTGTGGTGATGACTGGGAGGTCGCTGAGGTCAACGGTTGGGTCTGTTCCCCATTCGGTGATGCGTCGTGCCCAGGTTTCGTATACGCCGTGTTGCATGTGTTGTGTGGGTTAGTGTCGGTTGATGGTGATGCCACCGGGTGGGGTGGGTTCCCAGTTGGGGAGGTTTCCGGCGATTTGTCGTTCGCGGGAGATTTGGGGTTTGCCGTTGTGTGTTTTGTTGGCTGTGAGCAGGTCGCGGCGGTTGACGATGGGGGTGTTTTCGTCGGTGGGGCGTTCGACGAAGCGTGGGCGTCTCCTGCTTGTTGGCTTGACGACGGCGGGTGCTGTCGCCGGTGTGGTAGCAACCAGTTCGTTGGTTGTGGTGGTTTCCGCTTCGGTGTTGGGGGCAGGTTCTGCGTTGAGGAATGGGTTGTTCATGGTGGTTAGTTCTTGTCTGTTGTGAGTGCTGGGGTGACGCGGGTTGGCCAGGTGTGGAGGAGGTTTTCGAGTTTTTCTTGGTCGCTGTCGAGTTCTTCGTATTCGAGGATGAGGTCGGTGAATTCGGCGCGTGCTTGGAGCATTATGTGTTTGGAGTGAGTGAATGCTTCGTCGCGGTGGGATTCGGCTTCGGCGATGGCTTTTTCGGCGGCTTTCTTCTTGTGTGTTATCCAGTAGTACATGCCGGCGGGGATGAGGATGAGGCCGAGGATGCCTTGGAGTAATCCGATGGAGAAGAAGACGATGATTGCGAAGAGTGCGAGCAGGATGGGGACGATGGGGAGTGTGAATTTCAGGGTGTCAATGTGGTTTTTGAAGGTGGCTGCCCATGCTGCTTCGAGGCGCTCGATGGCGTCGGCTTCGTTTTCACTTGTGGTGGTGTGGTAGCCGATGAAGTTGTAGGTGGCTGCTTGACCACTGTGGGTGCTATCGAGTTCGATGCGCAGATCAGTGATGGCCTGGGCGCGGTAGTTGCGGGTGTAGTCTTTGACTGCTTGGGAAAAGTCGTCGATGCCGCTGCCGATGGCCATTTGTTGGGTGCGGATGGATACGCCCATGATTTCGGGGGAGATTGCGGTGCGGGTTTGGAGGGTGACGGCGTCGACTGTTTCTTCGAGTGCGCGGATGTATTGGTTGGCGAGTTCTTTGGAGCGTTCGCGGTCGCCGTCGGTGTCGATGATGGCTTCGTTGAATGCTACTTCGCGGCGTAGTGGGAGTTCTTCGTCGTCGTATTCGGTGACGAGTTGTTCGAGTAGGTCGTCGAGGAGGTCTTCGATTGCGCCGAGTGCTGAGTATTCGCTGTCGCGTACGTTGGTGTATTTTTCGGTGGTTCTTCCGAGGGCGGTTGCGGCTTCGAGCATTGCTTTTGCTTGCGGGAAGTCGGGGCTCAAGCTTGCGAGTGTGTCGAATTCTTTGTCGGCGAGGATTGCCGCGTTGGTTTCGATTTCTTTGACCCATTCGTTGACTTGGGTTTTGGTGATGTCGTCGTTCATGCGCAGGTTGTGATTCCACTCGTGGAGTTGGGTGGAGATCAGTTGTGCGCCTTGTGGTCCGAAGGCGTTGTGGGATGCGGCTTCGAGGATGACTGCGGTTTCGCGGGTGAGTGCGCGGGAGTTGCAGTTTTTGAGGTAGTGCTTGAGCCAGTGGATTGCGGCGTCGATGCGGTTGACGCGGCGGAGAATCAGGGCGAAGAAGAGGGCGGTTTTTGCGGGGTTGCGTTTGTAGGCTTCAGTGATGGAGCAGTCGGTGATTTCTTTGTCGTCGCGGCTCCATGCGGCGAGTGCGACGAGTGCGGGTGCGAGCCAGTAGCCGGGTGACTGGATCATGAGTTCTTCGGAGACGTGGGAGACGACGTCGTCGGTGACGTTTCCGATGTCGAAGGCTTGGAGTACGCCGATGGAGGTGCGTCGTACGATGCTGTAGTGGCCGTATTGGCGGTCGAGGTCGGCTTGGAGGTTGCCGAGTTTGGTTTCGGCGCGTTGGATTGCGGCGATGCGTTCGGCTTGGTTGACGTAGTCGTTGAACGCTTTTTGCAGGGCGAGCAGTTCGGTTTTGGTTGTTGCGACGTCGGTGCGTACTTCGCCGACTTCGTGGCCGAGAAGGTCAACTTGCCGGTTAACGGTGAGGATATTTTCGTTGACTACGTCGACGTGTTCGCTGAGTTTACGAATCAGGGGGCTGTAATCGTATCCGGCCATGTGTGTGGTTCTTTCGTGACTTATGTGAAGTTGTATTAACGAAAAGGGTTTTTATTCCGTCTGTTAGCCTATCAATAATAAAACCCAAATTGCGATACTTTTTATGTTTTTACCCCTTGCGCTCCCCTTTGTCGTGTGGTTTAGCCTGCTGTGCCGTCGTGGTGGATGGGTCTGCCCCGTCGGCGTCGTGAGCTGAGTCGGCGAGATAGCGTGCTGCGCGGAATTTATGCTTGTCGACGCCGTGTGTTGCATAGTGCACGTTTGCACGCCGTGTGCTTGGGACTGGGGTTGGAGAAGGTGTGGTTAGTGACTTTTGAGTGACTACGGTGACCGTCGCGATTAGTGATGTCTGTGGGCATTGATATTGTTACGGAGAAGATTTTTTCAATGGCGTCTGGAGACGAAATGCTTAACCTCACCCCTGGGAACCGCTTCTTGTTCATGTCAGCTGGCCCTCATGGTGGACAGACTTTGGAAGAAATTCTTGAACGGAAGCAGGAAGAAATCCGTTCAGTTGGCTATTGCTTTTGGGGTTACGGTGGCTCACTCGGTAGCCCAGTTAAGCCTCTTTTGAAAGGTTTTCTCGAGTCAGCGCAGAATTCAGAGATAAATGTCTACATGCGGGAAACGAATTCGAATCCACATAATTCTGACACTCGAGCTACTGAATATTCAACTGATGGGAAGATCTGGTTCTCGATACCCCAAGAAATTGACTGCACGGGTTCAAATTATCCACTTTTGTTAGCTCGGCTAGACATGATTAATGACGAGCTTGATATAGCGCAATGTGAGTATTTTGTTGCTGGTAGTTTGCGGCACGGCTCTAGAATTCGAAAACTAGGTCAGGCTGATCAAGTACGGAAGTTCGGGCATCTGCTGCAGTCCCGGTCTTGATAAAGTTCGTTGTAAGTGCCCGACTGAAGTTGAATTTAGAGGCAGTAGTCATTCGGTAGATTACTGCTGCCCCGCAAAAAGGAGGGGCCAAACGTGGACACACAAGCCAAAATAGAAAAACTATCACTTTGAAAAATCTGGGCTAGAAGATGGAGCGGCGTTATGGATATTGCCACGTATCCTAAGCGGACATCGCAGCATCGCGCCTGACAGCGTCTAAATAGAGTGCGAGCCGTCTTTAATTGACACTTGCCCCCACAAGCCTTAGAATCTGGTTGGAATTCTACTCAACCACTAGCCAGGACAATCGCAATGTGAATCGGATACCAGCGCGTTAGCACCTTGGATGAGAGCACTTCCCGTCAGTTAGAGGGTGTGAAGGTGGAAAATCTGTTCACCGACAAAGTGAGTGGCAAAGACGTTAATCGCACCCAGCTCGCACTTGCTATCAACTTCGCCCGCAAAGGTGGCACACTTATCGTCCACAGCATGGATAGAATGGTGCGCAATCTAGAGGAGCTGCAGAAAGTGGTTAGGGAGCTGACCATGAAAGGTGTACATGTCGAATTTGTGAAGGAACATCTGACCTTCACCGAGGATGATTCTCCGATCAATAAACTCCTATTATCCATGCCTGGAGCTGTGGCAGAGTTCGAGCGGTCGATGATTCTAGAACGTCAGCGTGAAGGAATTGCGATAGCCAAATCTCAGGGCAAATACAAAGGGAGGAGACCATCACTTACGCTAGAACAAGTGGCGCAACTCAAGCAACGTCGAGCCGACGGCGAAACGGTAACTGCTCCATCTAAAGATTCTAAAATCTCAAGATCAACCGTATGCCATTATCCAAATCAAGCAAACACCACACATCGTAGATCTAATTATCAAAACACACCCAAGTTTTCGACTCAGACGACAAGTGATACCCCATTCCATTAAACCAACTAGCACAAAACGCATCCCTTTAGGTGAAAACCTTCTTTGAAATGAACAAGCCCTATTTTCCCAATCCGGCTCATTCTAAAAATCAATCAGCACTTGAAAACAATAGGTCTCAATTTTAAACAATAACAATTTGTTAATTTATGGAATTGATTTCACGCACGCTAGGCTTTTAGACTTAACGAAACTAGCAAATCAAGTAGAGCCATTTTATAGGTGGTCAGAAAAGAAGTTACAGATTTCTAAGCACTCGGCAGATCCAATGAAAAAACTGCTTTTTAAGTCTACCCTTGCAGAAATTGAGAGGTGGATAACCGATTGCTATCAATCTGAAGAACCAGGAATTACACCGAAACTCTACGACGGTGGCGGGGTTCCGTACCCTCATAGAACTGCATGCTACTTCTTTTTTTCCTGGTTGGTTCGCGATGCCGCAACACAACGCCTAAAGCCACTGATCAGCCAAGCCAAAAAGAACGCGCCAGCAGGCATGACGACGCAGCAACTAGAAATCAAAACAATTGCGATATTGCTTGTAACCTATCGTGATGACTTGGCCTATTTTGACTGGCCTGTTATTCGTGAAGTGTCCTTCCAACGCTTAGAGGGCTCAAGGAGAGCAAAGAGAGGGACGGGAGCAGAGATATTTGTACGAACAGCACTCACTCAAGCGTTGTCCTATTATCAGCAGACCCGCGGGAACGTTGGAAAATACAAAGATTTTGAGATTCTGTCCACACCGCTGAAGGTGAACCGCCGAACTTACGACGTAGTCGCAAAACTTATTCGGCAGGATGGATCCATTCGCTATATAATTCTTCCGGTAAAAACCCGAGAGACTCAGGGTGGTGGCCATGCCCATCTTTTTACTCGAGATATTGAGCAAGCCAACCAAGATATCCTAGCTAATTTCAGTGATGCTGTCATCGCATCAGTAATCATTGCTCAAAATTGGTCTGATGAGGAAATCACTCGTCAGAAGTCTCTTCATGGCAACGTCTTTTATTTCCCTGTGTCGCCAACTCTTTTCACCGGTTTTGACGATTCAAATCAAATTGAACTAAATAAATTGGTCGAAGAGGTGCTCGATGGAAAACTTTGAAATTCTGAATACGGATGCACTTAGCGGACTCAGAAGCCTAAAGGACAATTCAATTCAAGTCACAGTGACAAGTCCTCCGTATTTCAATCTGCGTAAATATTCCGGAGAGAACCCCTTGGAGGTGGGCAGGGAACGTTCCGTGGATCAGTATATTAAAAATCTATTGGAAATCTTCACTGTTTTAAAAAACAAGACACGCGATGATGGTTTGCTTTTCTTAAATTTGGGAGATTCATATCTCAAAGGACACCTCGGCGGAGTACCTTGGCGTCTTGCGATTGCTCTTGCAGATTCTGGATGGATTCTCCGGTCGGACATCATTTGGCATAAACCAAATGCTATGCCTTCCTCGATAAAGAATCGCCCAACGACTGACCATGAGTATGTGTTTATGTTCGCAAAGAGTCCACAATATTTCTACGACCAAGATGCCATTCGGGAACCTCATGTTACATTTACAGAGAATTCTAAAATGCGTGGCGGAAGGGGCCACCTTGGTAAACGTGGAGGCACTCCGGAAACCGGAAAGAACGCTGGAAATTCGAATCTGCATGATGCTAGGTGGGATCAGGCATTTCACCCATTAGGCCGGAATAGGAGAACGGTTTGGAGTATCCCATTAGGAAAGTTTAGAGGCGCTCATTTTGCGGTCTTTCCCGAGAAATTGGCAGAACTCTGCATTCTGGCCGGATCACGACCTGGTGACATCGTTTGTGATCCATTTACGGGCTCCGGAACAGCGGGTCTTGTTGCACTTCGCAACAAGAGAAGGTTCGTTGGAATGGAATTGGTGCCAGAGTACTCTAAAATGGCGAACGAACGACTCAACGCTGTTGGAGAATCGCTCTTTTAATGACTGTTTCGAACGGAGAAATTTCTCAGGCACTTTCTCAGTTTCTCAGTCTATGGCATATTGAGGTTTTCTCACCGGGGAAATGCGTATGAAACGCTGACCTGTGGTTTTGGCGGCTTGTTGGGTGGAACGTCAACGCAAAGCTCGCGGGATTCCAAGTTCAGAATGGTTTTTGAAAAGGAAAATCAAACTGAAAGGAACTCCCGCGTGCTTGCATTTCTGCCACACTTTTTCACACCCATCACTGCTGCACGTACTATCAGCGCATTGTGTCAAACCCACCGCAAGCGTCATGACCTGGCCCCATCAACGTGCCACAACCTGCTGTACTCAAGCAATCATGCTGTTACGCTGGCTTTATGAGGCAACCAGTATTGCTACTATTGCTCGTGATGCTCGTGTTTCACAAGGCATAAGGCTACCGCTACATCCACGAAGCACTCAAGGTTGTTTCTGCAAAATCTCCCACCCAGATAGACGCACTACACCATGCCAAGGACACCGATAATCTTTTCGTCTGCCTGGACGGAACACTCATCCGAACAGACCGCGTAGCAAGTAAAAACCTGAAAAATCGCCATGACCTGATGCGTTCCGGCAAGCACAAAGCATTTGGTGGCAATGTTCAGGTGCTCACTGACGAGAGCGGCTACCCACTATGGGTATCCCCAGTATCTCCTGGATCTGTTCATGACATCACCGCAGCGGGTGAGCATGTTCTTGATGCAATAAGCACTGTTGACATTAGCGTTCTTGCCGACAAAGGCTACATCGGTGCAGGTCACAACGTACACACACCGATTAGAGGAAGGAATCTGGCAGATGATGAGTACGAGTACAACCCGGAGTCTGAACGGATTGCGAGCACCAGCAGAACGAGCAAACGCCATGCTCAAACAACTCAAAGCACTTTCGAAGCGTAACCCTATGCCCTAAGACCATTACAGCCATCGCAAAAGCTGCTTTACTCGTCCTACACCTGGAACCACAACAAATTCTGGTGAGAAAACCTTAGTGTCCCACGATGCTCATTTGGAAGACGGTGACCATCCAAAGCATCGCGAAGGGGACGAGGAACCACAAGGTGCCCATCCATGGGCGCCAGCGGGTGTAGTTGAGGTACTTGCGGTAAAGAATGATGGCGGTGCCAAACACGCCGATCATGGGGATGATGCTGGTGGTTGCAGGCCACCAGATTTCCGCCTCGCGGGAACAAATCCAATAGGCTGTGCCCGCATCGCACAGTGGGCCACCGATGCTGCGGCTCAGTGCTGCTAGGGCAAAGGCGACGATGCCTGTCAGAATAGGGATAGCGATGGCAAAGGCAATCGCCTGGCGGGTGGAACGCTGATTCAGCTGGGCCTGAATCAGCGGGTCAGGTGTATTAGCCAAATCATCAAAAGTTTTGGGCTCAGGGCGGAAACGGTTAGGTTGATCCGCATCCGAACTCAAATCATTCTCAGGATGGTCCACCATAGAAAATCACCTCGGGCGAATGGAAATATCAGGCAATTGGGCGTCGGCAGGAGTAGCAAGCACATGAAGGATTGTGTGCGCCACAGTATCCGTCGACAAGTACTCTTTCGGAGTGTACTCCCCTGCCTCCTGAGCGCGAATTGCGCGCTGCATATCCGTGGCAATCCTGCCGGGATACACACTCGTAACCCTAATTTCGGGGGTTTCCGCCCGCAATGCTTCACACCACGCACGCGCCGCATGCTTACTTGCCGAATACGCGGCCCACTGCGGATAAGAATGCAAACCCGCACCCGAATTCACATACACCACATGGCCCTGTGCAGCGATCAGGGCGGGAAGAAGCGCTTGGCTAAGCTCCACCGGGCTGAAGAAATTCACATCCATATGCCACTGAAAAACCTCACGCGACTGCGTATGAGTACTGCCCAATTCAGCCACGCCCGCACACAACACAAGGGCATCAACACTGCTCAGGGCTGGTAAGCATTGGGTGTCCAAAGGCTTGGTGGCATCAAGCTGAAACCAGTGAAGATGCTCATGATCAAGCTGTGGTGGGGTCTGGTTGTACTGTGCATACACCGTATAGCCGGCGTCGCAAAGCGCACGCGTAACAGCAAGCCCCACACCACGACTTGCACCAGTCACAACAGCACACTTCATAAAAACCTCCTAAAAACTATGTCCCGGGATCATCAACACAGGCACCCGCGCATGACGCAAAATCGACGACGTCTGCGAACCAATAAACACCCGCGCCAACGGACCCAACGGGGACGATGCAAAACACAACAAATCCCCCTTCTTCCACTTCAACGCATCCAAAGCCGCCGACCAGCCCGAACCCGAACCAATCTCACAACCCACCGTACACTCCCCAAACACCCCATACACCTCATCACGAGCACGATCCAACGCCGCCAACGTATTCTCCCGCCACTCATGACGCACATCAGCAGGCAAATCCAACGCATCCGACACCGGCGGCGGACCAAAACCACCCGGCGACAACGCCACAATCCGCAACGGCACACCCCACTCACACGCAATCTGCGCCGCCCGCAACAACGCCGACAACTCCTGCTCCTCCCCCATCAACACAAAATTCACCCGCGTAACCCCACGCTTCGACAACTTCGGCGCACGCGGCGCCAACACCAACGGCACCGGCGAAGAATGCAACATCGCATCCGCCGTCGTCCCCGGCAAAAACCGACCCTTCGGCGCCGTCGCCTGCGAACCCAACACCACAACATCCGCCCCAAAATCCTGCGCCGCCTGCGTCAACAACACCGACTCCGAATTCCCATCCAAAAACACAGCAACATCCCCATCCCACATCGCTTCAGCCACCCCACAATCAGACAACCCACTGACCACAGCCTCACGATAACGCTTCTGCTCTTTAGCAAACCACTTCACATACTTACCCCCCGACTTCGCCACCCCAGGCGCAGTCCACGGACGCACAAACGCACACGCACAACGCACACGCACATCAGCAACACGCGACAACCACGCCGCAACCGCCAACGCCTCATCCCCACCCTGCTGTGGCGACCACGCAACCAACACCCTGATCGGATCATGGGAAAAAACAGAAAAAGAACCCGCAGCCTTCACCCCACCAAGCGCAGCCACATCCACATCACCCACAGACCCATCAACACCAGGCTGCAGGTGACGCTGAGAACCAGAATCCATCACATCAGGCATTTTCTCACAGTAACGAAAAACACCCCGACCCGCACCCTCCCACGCACGCAACCAACACCAACCGTTCAAGAAACTCAACGAGCACACGACATGTAGTACTTCGTACCAAGCACTAGTGAATGCCACGAGTAATGACAACCTAAATTCGGGGGTGGTGTGTTTTACCCCCGTGGGAACGCGAATGGTGTTTTTCCAGTCCTATATAAATGAAGGGCTTTTCCTTGCCCATAGTTTTGTTCACAACGCTGTGTGAAGGAGGGTGTATGAAATCACGCACAGCACTACTACCACTGGTAATCAGTTCTGCCCTTGTGGTGGTTGGGTGTTCTCATTCATCGACCACTCAGGCTGCATCGACAACTGTTGCTTCTTCGTTGGTGCCGACCCCGAATCCTACCGTGGTGCCTGATATTTGGTATCGGCCGGCAATGATCCCGCTTCCCCCGGATCGTGAATATACGGAAGGGTTCGATCCGAGTAATCGCACGCAAAAACTCTACAACCCGTGTGATGAGTTGACTGCTGAAGAGCTCGCAGAGTTAGAGCTGGAAAAAATAGGACGTACGCGTACTGAATCAACGTTGTTTGATTGTGGGATGGAGGTGCTTGGGCAAGACGGTGGTTATAACGTCACTACGCATCTTGCGACCTATGCCCATATCAAAGAGCGTGGGCTGATTATTGATGCGACGTTCCCGGATGTCGATGACCGCGTGTATTTCAGTCACATCCGGCACGATACTGCCGATCATTGCGATGCTGCTGTGAGCACTGAAAATGGGCGTTTGAGCATCACCTACAAATATCGCGAAAAAGAACCATTACCGAAAGACGAGCTGTGTCGTCGTGCCTATGAAGTTATGCAAAAACTACGTGTCAAAGGAGGATACCGATGAACTCTCGACCCATCGTGTTTTCACCTCGAAGCACCTGCCTGTTTTTAGAAAAGTACTAGCACTCTTATCGCTTTGGGGGTGGTGTGTTTTACCCCCCGTGGGAACGCGGATGGTGTTTTTCCAGTCCTATATAAATGAAGGGTTTTTCCTTGCCCCTAGTTTTGTTTACAACGCTGTGTGAAGGAGGGTGTATGAAATTACGCACAGCACTACTGCCACTGGTTATCAGTTCTGCTCTTGTGGTGGTTGGGTGTTCTCATTCATCGACCACTCAGGCTGCATCGACAACTGTTGCTTCTTCGTTGGTACCGACTCCGAATCCTACCGTGGTGCCTGATCTATGGTATCGGCCGGCAATGATCCCGCTTCCCCCGGATCGTGAATATACGGAAGGGTTCGATCCGAGTAATCGCACGCAAAAACTCTACAACCCGTGCGATGAGTTAACTGCTGAAGAGCTCACAGAATTAGAGCTGAAAAAAGTTGTAGAAACTGCTACCGCAGGTTCAACGTTGATTGATTGTGGGATGGAGGTGCTTGGTCAAGACGGTGGTTATAACGTCACTACGCATCTTGCGACCTATGCCCATATCAAAGAGCGTGGGCTGATTATTGATGCGACGTTCCCAGATGCCGATGACCGCGTGTATTTCAGTCACATCCGGCACGATACTGCCGATCATTGCGATGCTGCTGTGAGCACTGAAAATGGGCGTTTGAGTATCACCTACACATATCGGGAGAGAAAACCATTACCGAAAGACGAGCTGTGTCGTCGTGCCTATGAAGTTATGCAAAAACTACGTGTCAAAGGAGGATACCGATGAACTATCTGTACTTGAATCTAAGCCAAGTTCGTGACAGTATCAACGAACTAAAATCCATCAAAAAAGCTGTTTCTATGGCGTCAAACTATCCAGTCAAAGGGTTGCTTGATGGGTTTTCAACGGTCAGTGGTTTAGACCACATGGGTCGGTACCACGGGCAAGCCCTTGATGGGGCTGCTGGTAGCGCGAAAGAAATGCTCGAAGCATTTGAACGCCAGATCGACTGGTTAGAACACAACCTTCAAGCTTGTTATGATGCGAATGTTGAAATAAACCAGTTCGTCACAGAAGATATCTACGCGATCGAACACAGTGGCACACCTGAGTACACCCCAGTGGTGTTCCCCACCCGCCCTGAGTTAGGGTTTGCACCCTTTGATTTCCCCGAGCCAATAACATCAAAAGCTGCGTCATTAGAAAGCCTGCAAGAAGCATTGCTTGCAACCAATAACGCAGCAGCTATCGAAGCAGCAGATATCTGGACAGACATATCAAATCGTGTGATGGATATTAGTGCGCGGCTTCGTCGTGTCGCTGGTGATCTTGCAGAGCATAATTACGGTGAAGTATTTGAAGCAGCAGCATCACGAATCCACGAGATGTCCGCCACAGGGATCAACTTCGCCACCAACGCTGATGTTATGGCTACGTCAGTACGACACCTATCAACCATCGCGCCTGCCTACGCTCAAAGCGTTGCCGGTGCACTAGCAAGTGTGCATGTGGTTGGTGCCCACCCATCAGCAATAGCGATGAAAAAACAACTCGAAGAAACCTACCTCGTAGGGTTCAAAGAAGCACTAGGCAGCACACTTGTATCATCCATGCCAGGTGTGCGAAACCTCATGGATGCACCCGAAATAGGATCTGGTGGCGGGAGCACCGGAGGGTTTACAAGCCCAGGGCACACAGGTGGTGGGATAACCCGCAGCGGACACACCGCACAAAACATGGGGATTGATCCGCACCTACAAGCCCACAAAGTCCTCGATGACATTGCAGCCCAACAAGCATCCCTCGGGTTTGACCCAAACGTGGTCAACCCAGTAAATATGCACCAATACCCCGGTGGCGTTAATAGCCTTGGGGCAAGCACCCACACCTGGGGATCAGGACAAACCAACCACAGTGGATCAGGACAGGGATTTACCCCTGCTGCAACACACGCAAACACCGGCAGTACCTGGGGCACACCAAGCACTGGAAACCACACTGGTACAGGCACCGGTGCTGGGAGTGGTGCAGGTACTGGTGCTGGGAGTGGTGCGGGCGCTGGTGCTGGTGGGCGTGGATCATCAGGTGGAATAAATTCTGGTGGTACACGAAGTGGTGCTGGTGGCATGTACGGTACCGGTGGGCTGCGCAGCGGTGCAGGTGGAACAGGCTCTGGTTCCGGATCAGGATCGGGATCGGGTTCTGGTGGTAGTCGAGGTGGTTATCCAGGTGGTGGATCACAGTCAGGAACAGGTTCTGGGAACGGCAATGCCACCCCAGGAAATGGTGGAACAGGCACACACGCTGCCGGTTCAACTGGTCGTGGATCAACCATGGCAGGCGGGGCACCCATGGGTGGTGCAGGCGGTGCTGGTGGTGGTGCTGGAGGTCGTGAAAATCGACGGCGGACTACTCCACGCACCCGACGCACAGCGGTTAAAGGAGTACTCCAACAAGCAGAACGGGATAAAAACCTCCTCGACCTTCTAGGCGAAGCACCCAAAGTAGTCCCCCGCATCATCGGCGCAGACGTATTCAAACCCCGCCACGAACGCGACTAAAAAACATTTGTACCCTCATTGCCGAAGTATGGCTCGGCAATGAGGGATTACTACTTCTCGTTACGCTGCATCATCTCAGCGGTATACGCAGCTGCCAGCTCATGGATCAAATCAGCAACCTTCGCCGCATCCTCTAAACGCTCCTCAGGAAGCGTCGAAAGCATCTGAGCCAAGTACTCAGTACGCTCCTCGCCCACCCGCTGCAACTCCTGGCGACCAAAATCAGTCAACTGCACACGCACGCCACGACGATCCGACTCCTCACGGATGCGCTCAATCATGCCCCGCTCCTCCAACTGGTGCAGCGCATTCGACGCCGTCGGCATACGAATCCCCTCAGCCTTAGCAATCTGGCTAATACGAGAAGGGCCATCCTCGGCGAGACGCGTCATGATCGTCATCTGCGGACCAGTCAAATCAGAAGCCTCAGCAATGCGGAAGTAGAGGACATAAAGCTTGGTCAGAGCAGGGCGGATATAGTGAGCAAGTTCTTTATATGAAGTAGCTGTCATGCATACTAGTGTATCTGTTTGCAGACAAACCTAACAACGCAGCCTTAGAGGGTTATAAGAATTGCTTTTGAGCTGCGTTAATCATCTGGGGGTTGTGGGCCGAAAACCACACGCATATAAAACACATCTACTACTAATCCCCCACCACTTAGCGCTAGACTTAGCAGAATGGTCGACTTTCACGGACACGTC
This sequence comes from Corynebacterium felinum, assembly GCF_030408755.1. Taxonomy (NCBI): domain Bacteria; kingdom Bacillati; phylum Actinomycetota; class Actinomycetes; order Mycobacteriales; family Corynebacteriaceae; genus Corynebacterium; species Corynebacterium felinum. The sequence continues at coordinate 3,117,048 of NZ_CP047209.1, read as the reverse complement.
ACGCACAAACTAGCCCGCGCCCGCGTGTTAGCAGCATGGCGATCCGGGCACATCGACAAAGAAAACATCTGTGATGCCGAATTCCTGCTCGTAGCAGCAGCAAAGTATCACGGAACACCCGTCAACACACCGTGCCCCATCTGTGAGCACAACAGTTTACGGGAAGTCTTTTGGGTCTACGGTGACGAACTTGGCAGAATGTCAGGAAGCGCTCGGTCGCTCGAAGAGATAGAGCGGTTTGTACAGAATGGACTGGAATTTACAGTCCACAATGTAGAGGTATGCCCCAACTGCAAGTGGAACCACTTGATTGCGGCAGCCATAGCAGCACCAACCGGAACCACGGATGGCGCGAAGTAAACTTTTCCCGACCCCTTCGGGAAACGAAAAAGGTTTTTCAGGAAGAGCTTTTTAAGTGGCAGATAAAAACAAGGGCGCAAAGGGCGCGAAACGCACCCCAGCAACCACAAAAGCCCCCAGCGCTAAAGCGAAGAAAAAAGGTTGGGTCAAGCCGACGATCATCACGAGTATACTCGTCATGTTTGCCGCACCCTTCCTCCTCTTCATGGTTGCCTACATCACCATCGATGTACCCAAACCAGAAGAGCTGGTGACCAAGCAAGTATCCAAAATCTACGCCGCCGACACACAAACGGAACTCGCGCGCATCGTCCCCGCGGAAGGCAACCGCCAAGCAGTCACACTCGACAAAATCCCCGAAGTGACCCGCAACGCCGTGCTGGCCGCCGAAGACCGCGAGTTCTACTCCAACAACGGCTTCTCCTTCACAGGATTCGCCCGCGCCATCCTAGGCCAAGTCACCGGCAACACTTCCGCCGGCGGCGGATCCACCATCACCCAGCAATACGTGAAAAACATGGTGGTCGGCAACGACTACTCCTACAAACGTAAAGCAAAAGAACTTGTCTACTCCGTCAAAATGGCCAACGAGTGGAGCAAAGAGCAAGTGCTCGAAGCCTACCTCAACACCATCTACTTCGGACGCAACGCCTACGGCATCGACGCCGCCGCACGCGCCTACTTTGGCGTGCCCGTCGAAGAGCTCAATGCCGCACAATCCGCAGTTCTCGCCGCCAGTATCCAGCGACCCAGCCAGCTCGACCCCTGGAACAACCGGGAAGAAGCCGAACAGCGTTGGGGCTACGTGCTCGACGGCATGGTTGAAGAAGGCTGGCTCAGCCCCGAAGATCGCGCCAACTCCCTCTACCCTGACACCACCGACCCTGCACTCAACCAGGCCTACACCGAAGCACAAGGCACCAACGGGTTGATCAAGCACCAAGTAATGGCGGAACTCGACAGCCTCGGCATCACCGAAGACGACGTTCAAACCCGTGGCCTGCGCATCACCACCACCATTGATCCACAGGCACAGCAGGCCACCGTGGACACCATCCGAACCAACATGGCTAACCAGAAGGAAAACCTGCGCACCGCAGCAGTCTCCATCGAACCAGCCACCGGTGCAGTCCGCGCCTACTACGGTGGCGAAGACCCCAACGGTTGGGACTATGCCAACGCTGGTTACCAAACCGGCTCCACCTTCAAAATCTTCGGCTACGCCGCAGCCCTGCAGCAGGGCTTTAGCCCTAACCAGATGATCTCCTCCGCACCATTCACCCTGGCTAACGGCGCTCAGGTTGCTGGTGGTGGTTGTGGTGGCGGCTGCACCATGAAGGAAGCCCTCAAACAATCCCTCAACCCCCCATTTCTGCGCCTGCAGGCGGAACTGAACAACACCACCCAAGACGTCGCCGACATGGCGCACGCCCTAGGCGTGGCAAAGTCCATTCCGAACTTCCCCCAAACACTGACCGAAAACGGTGCCCAGCCTTACGAAGGCATCATCTTGGGCCAGTACAACTCCCGCCCACTCGACATGGCGCACGCCATGGCCACCATGGCAAACATGGGCGTGTGGCACGAAGCGTACTTCGTGGAAAAGGTCGAAACCGCCAACGGCGATATTCTCTACCAGCACGAGCATGACAAGGGTGAGCGCAGAGTCGCCCAGAACGTCGCAGCGAACACGATTGAGGCAATGCTGCCCATCGCGGGCTGGTCGAATGGCAATAATCTTGCAGGGGGACGTCCATCCGCTGCTAAAACTGGCACCCAACAGTTGGGTGATACCGGCCTGAACAAGGACGCGTGGATGATCGGCGCAACCCCACAGTTGGCCACCGCCGTGTGGGTTGGCACCGACGATAACTCCGCATTGCTCAACGAATGGGGCGGCAGCATCTACGGTGCGGGCCTACCTGCCACCTTGTGGAAGGGCATCCTCGACGGCGCCCTACAGGGCAAGGAAGTGATGAACTTCCCCGAAGCCAAGCCACTAGCCCACATCACCAAGGGCGGCAATATTGGGCAGATCTACATCCAGCCCACCGTCGTTCCCAACGACCCCCAGACCCCACCTCCGGCGAATATTCCGCCTGTCGACGCCCCACCGGCGCCACCAGCACCAGCTGAGGTGGAAATCTTGCCAGGCGTATCCATCCCCGCTGACCTGCTGGGGGTACCACCGGCACCGGAAGAATAACACCATGTGAATCTCACCGAGGTGTGAAGATCAGCCCAGAAAACCTTTAGCCTTGATTCAGCACACAGGGGTTTTCTGGGCTTTTGTATGTTTTAGGCACTGTGGCAGAAAGTGTGTGTGGCGGTTGGGGGCAAGCCTTCGGATACCTCTGTGGCCAGTGCTAGGGTTTTGAAAGAAAGCAACACGAAAACATTGGTGAGCAAAGAAAGCTGTGTGACCTCAAACGCCATGAACCTCATGCTGTTAGTAATGGGCTCAGTGTTCCTCGGATTCCTCTTCTTCGGCGGATCATACGCAGCCTTCATGTACAAAAAATCTAAAGCGCTTGTGTGGACCCTGTTCACCATCGCCATTTTGCTGATCACACTCATCCCAGTCATCTTGGCAGTGATCGTCTCCATCAACCCGCACTAGTCGGGAAAGCCTCAGGTGTGGCACTGCGGAGGGGGGGGGGGATAAGTGCCACGCCGAAAGTGTTGGGGGGAAGTAGGTGGGGGCGTCGATACGCTAGCGTGTGTTGTGATGACGTTTTCGTGGTGGGGCGTAAATGAATCGACTTTTCGCAGCGGGTGCGGTATCTTAGATAGGTTGCTGACGCAACAAGACCCTCCTGCCGCATCTATCAGTACTTTTCGGGTGCGGCCGAAACCATAAAACATTTACAAAGACCATAGGAGGTGATGAGGTCCGTGCGTCACTACGAAGTCATGATCATTCTGGATCCTTCCCAGGATGAACGCACTGTTGCCCCGTCTCTGGACAAGTTCTTAGAAGTTGTCCGCAAGGAAAACGGCACCGTGGAAAAGGTTGACATCTGGGGTAAGCGCCGTCTGGCCTACCCAATCGCTAAGAAGGACGAGGGCATCTACGCTGTCGTCAATCTGAACTGCGAATCCGCTACCGTTCAGGAACTTGACCGTGTTCTGAACCTGAACGACGGTGTTCTGCGTACCAAGGTTCTGCGCGGCGACAAGTAAAACACGCACCCACCCACACAACGGTGCGCAAAGAAAAGCGAAAAATTTCATTTTCTGCTCATGAATTTGCCACTAGGGTGGTTGGTGACTTGTTGTTCAACGCAACACCTTGAAAGCGTAAGAAAAATTCACCGTAATCCACTTACGCACCACTTTTCACGTAGATTGCACCAAAGAAAGGCAGTACAAAACCATGGCACAAGGAGATGTCAACATCACCATCGTCGGCAACGTTGTTGCTGACCCGGAACTCCGCTTCACCCAAACCGGTGCGGCGGTAGCGACTTTCCGCGTTGCGTCCACCCCACGCCGGTACGACTCACAGTCGAACCAGTGGGTTGACGGCGAAGCCATGTTTATGACCTGCAATATTTGGCGCCAAGCTGCCGAGAACGTCGCCGAAACCCTGTCGAAGGGTATGCGCGTGATCGTGACCGGCCGACTCCGCCAGCGCTCCTACGACACCCGCGAGGGTGAGAAGCGCACCGTGATGGAGTTGGAAGTTGATGAAGTGGGACCATCCTTGCGTTATGCAACTGCGCAGGTGAACCGCAATCCTCGTGAGGGCGGCTACAACCAACAACAGGGTGGTTATGCCCAAGGTGGAAACGCTGGCGGAGGTTTCTCCGGCGGCGGCGGATTTAATCAGGCGAACAACCACAGTGGTTTCAGCGGCGGCCAGTACGGCGGCGCTGCACCACAGCAATCCGCTCCTGCCAATGATCCATGGAGCAGCGCACCACCAGCTGGTGGATTTGGGGGCGCAGATGATGAGCCACCGTTCTAATAATCATCACGGTTAGAACTCTTGAAAGCTCATTGTGAGCGCCTGAAAAGAAAACCACAGATATAAATCTTTCCTACTTCCCACTGTGTGAACTAATACCGCGCTACTTCTGTGGCGTTGTGTGGGGGTGGGGTTAAAAACCACGAAAGGCAGGGATCATGAAGCTGATCCTCACCGCTGCCGTTGAGAACCTCGGTGTCGCAGGCGACATTGTTGAGGTTAAGGACGGTTACGGACGTAACTTGCTGCTTCCTCGCGGCCTGGCCATCGTTGCCACCCGCGGTGCAGAGAAGCAGATCGAGGGCATCAAGCGTGCCCAAGAGGCTCGCGAAATTCGCGACCTCGATCACGCTCGCGAAGTCAAGGCACAGCTGGAGGCACTTGAGGGTGTTTCCGTTTCTGTGCGCACCTCTGAGAAGGGTAAGCTCTTCGGTTCTGTATCCACCGAAGATATTGCTGCAGCTGTGAAGGCAGCTGGCGGCCCTAACCTGGATAAGCGCAACATTGTACTGCCAAAGGGCCTGGTTAAGGCTACCGGTAAGTACAAGGTAGATGTGAAGCTGCACTCCAACATCGCAGCATCGGTGAACTTCGAGGTCGTTGCTGCCTAATTTTTAGGCATACAGCAAGCAACGACGGTCACACATAGGTGACCCAACGACAACAGCATTAAAGAAGCGAAGGTATCTTACCCACTTTGTGTGGAGAAGGTAGCTTCGCTTCTTTGTTTTTAAGATCAACACCGGTAAAAGCTTCGCGGTTTTTCATCCCCTGTTGGGCAATACTGATGGCATTATCAGCCACTACTGGGGATGGTTGTGAGTAACTTGCTTGGCACTGTGGATAAAAGGGTGGTCTGATGTGGGTTTTCACTCTCGACTGGGTGAAAAACCTGTGTAAAGCACGGTTTCTGGCACAATTTTTCAACCACGAGCGATAAGATTTTCACAGCCCTGAAACAGGCGATAACCTGCAGTTTTCAATAAGCACTTCACATTTTATCCACAGCTTTGCACAGTTTATCCCCATCTTTTTCTTGTTGTGCACAGCCGATGAACAGAGTTATCCACAACCCCCTGTGGATAACTCGCTTATGGCGGGTGTTTTCCCTGCCGTACATCCGGTTTTCACCGATTTTTACTTCCTGCGCCTAAGTGCTCGTCGGGGTTCAGTTCTTTTAAAATTTCACGAGTCGCTGCTAACTAAACCCCCACACACCAACTTCCGGCGTTACTCACAGGAGTAGTTGTTGTGGAACTTGAGCACAGTTTTCTCTCAACGACGGTTGTGCTGCAATTGTGCCGATCATACAAGACTCACGGGCAACGAAGTGAATATGATCACCATTGGTGATTTCTAAAGTTAAATAAAATATAATACTTTTATGTAAAAACATTGGCTCCGCGCACTTGTAGGTTTCATTACGGTTGCCTTTATGCTTGCCCCTCCAGCCTTTGCGCAGGCTCAGAACATGGAGGATTCTCACGTCGTTGAATTTGATATGGACGACGACGACATTTCATTCGAGGACTTTGATGCCGATTTCGAATTTGTTGCAATTGCCTTAGTCCCTGAAAGTGAACTGGTTGAACACTCACAGTTTGGGTTACCGCCTAATGTTCAACTTCCCAAACTCCCTTCATCCTCTATTCCACATGTGGGAGCTTTGGGTGAGGCATTGACAAAACTTGCTAGTGGCTCGTCGAACGTAAAAATTCCTGATGCCCTTGGGAATTATCATGGCTATCGGGAGGTGCCAGTACACTGCAAAGGCATTTTAGATCGGCCTCACCAGTCTTTTCATAAGCCCAAGACGATCAATACGCAGGCCAGGGTAAAATTTGATAGAACAATGGCGGAAATCTCCGGTGAGGTCACGCTGACAACAGTAGGTGTTGGATCAATTTCTTCTGGTGTGAGAACTGTACACGATCGCCGGAGGTGGAAGCACAATGTTGCTCGTTCATGCGATTACGTGACTCGGGATTACCGTTCGACTGTCCGCATTAAGTGGCGAGCTCATGCACCTGGACGTCCACGGGAAGGCACACTTGAATATTCTGAAGAAGCAAGTATCGCGTGCAAGACCATTTTCGACCCATAAGGGGATGAGAATGTTTCATGGAGTAGCGAGGCGGCGTGATAATCTCCAAAGAATTATCACCTATCTAGCGCCAATCCTGAGTGGAAGGAAGAACAATGGCTTTAACTGTTAAGGATTATGATCCAGATCAGCTCAAGTCCCCTTTTGAAATTCACCCGTACCGCGAACCCCACTATTTGGTGGTGTTTTGGGAACTGCGGGATGATCCCACAGGCTTTGGGGACAAATACTGGCATGAATTCATGTACCTTGTCAGTGGTGCAAAAAATGTGCTTGAGGTCATCGAGTGGGAGAAAGCGCATGCGGATAATCGCCCCTCCGCAACCTTTGGGCTATTCCGTGACGATATTATGACTTTGCCAATGGGGAGAGAATGGACACCTGTGGAAGGGCAGTCACTTGGTCTTGATCTCACGCTGTTGCTTCATGGTGAAATTCCCGTTGGGCGTCGGCTGAATGAGACAAATTTCTTCGAGTTTTAACAATGGGTGTGGCACGTGGAAAGCCACCAGCGTTGATGCTTCACAGAAAGGTTTGCGCTGGGTAGGCATTCCACGTGCTTTTATCGTGAGGTGAGTAAACGCATACCGCGAATGTTAGGCGAATCTGTGTGGCCTGACTTGTGACATTTTGGTGTGTTGTATTTCGTATTGACACTGTGGCCTTGGTGTTTGGTTGTGGGGTGGGGTGAAATTCCTGACTAATCGGGTAGTTGTGGGGGTAGTCGTAAACTGTTGAGTATGTCACTGCCGAGGATTCGTATTGTTCCGACTGCTTCTGGGGCTTCAGCGGTGTAGGTTCTGTGGCGGTATGTTGATAACAAGCCGGTGTTGGATCATATTGGTTCTGCGCATACGCCTGAAGAGCTTGCGTTGTTGAAAAGCCAGGCTCAGCGTTTGATTGATGGTGATCAGTTAGGGCTGGATTTTGGTGTTGCTAGTGGGGGCACAGGTGGGGTGGATGATCCTGTGCCTGTGATAGGGCAAAAGGCTGGGGATTTGTTAGATGCGATCCGGTCTGCGTTTGTTCATCTAGGTTTGGATGCTGCTACTGGAAGGGATCTATCGGGACACCACTACCGCCAGAAATCACCAGACTGCTCTATAGAATCTCGAAACCTGACTAAAATGTCACAAGTCTGGAAGAAGCACGTGTGGAGTGCAAGAACATTCTCGATCCATAGTGTGTGAGCATGTTTCTTAGAATGATGAAGTGAAACGGCTTGATTATCATGCAGGATTATCACCACATTGACCGAAAAACCTGAGTGAAAGGAAAAACCATGGCTTTAACTGTTAAGGATTATGACCCGGATCAACTCGCCTCTGTTGCGAACGTGTAATTCGTAGCGGTGTGGTAACTATCGTGTAGCGCTTGGGTGAGGATCGCGTAGCGCTTTTCATCGCCAGTGATGTGACCTTTGGAGTAGCACCCAGCAACCCGGTTGCACGCGTTACATAGAAAGTTGCCTACCGTGATTCTTAGCAGTTGCTCAGGGCGTTGCTGTTACAAGGCATGTCTTACTGCGACATTATTGCCTGAACTCGCGCATCACGTTGTGACGGAGTCTATCTTGAAAAGGCTCATCGGTGTGATGATCCCAACATGCGCCTGAAACCGACAAGCCACAACTAAAGCAAAATCACCCTTAAGTCACCGCGGAACCTGACCCCGTTTAGTAGATCCAAAGGTGTCTTGAGGGTGCTACGCGATACTCACTCTGGCGCTACTCGATCGTTACCACACCGCTACGAAAAGCTCGTCCGGAACATCGCCTCAGTTTTTGAAATCCACCCGTACCGTCAACCCCACTATTTGGTGGTGTTTTGGGAACTGCGGGATGATCCCACAGGCTTTGGGGACAAATACTGGCATGAATTCATGCACCTTGTCAGTGGTGCAAAAATGTGCTTGAGGTCATCGAGTGGGAGAAAGCGCATGCGGATAATCGCCCCTCCGCAACCTTTGGGCTATTCCGTGACGATATTATGACTTTGCCAATGGGGAGAGAATGGACACCTGTGGAAGGAAAATCACTTGGTCCTGATCTCACGCTGTTGCTTCATGGTGAAATTCCCATTGGGCGTCGGCTGAATGAGACAAATTTCTTCGAATTTTAATAATGGGTGTGGCACGTGGAAAGCCACCAGCGTTGTTGCTTCACAGAAAGGTTTGCGCTGGGTAGGCATTCCACGTGCTTTTATTGTGAGGTGAATAAACGCACACCGCGAAAATTAACTGGATGGGTGTGGGGGTAAGAAAAAGGTGTGTGGGTTCGCATCAGCACAGCGTGGACAGATAGGGTTGAGCACCACAACACACAGCATCCACACGTTTCGTGGGCGACGGGAAGGGGAATTGAGTAGGTGCCAGCAATCGAAGATTATGCCCTCATCGGCGCAGGTAACACACTCCTGTTGGAAAATCGCAACGGCAGCATCGACTGGCTATGCGCACCTTATCCCCACAGTGCGGCAATCTGTGCCGCACTGCTGGGCACCCGTGAACACGGATACTGGCAGATGAGAGTGGATGGACAAGTGGAAACCACGCGCCGCTACACAGATGCTGGCATGGGCGTGGAAACAACCTGGATTACTGATAATGGTGTGGCGAAACTGCATACCCACATTCGAGTGGAAAGCGGAAGTGCTGTGCTTGAGCGCAGCATCGAATGTATGAAGGGTGAGTGTCATGTTTCCAGTATTTTTCACCCCCTAGGTGGGTACGGATCAACACCGGCGCAGATCACCACCCGTGAAAACGGTAGCTATCAGCTCAGTTTTGCAGAAGGACTCACCACGGATTTCACAGCACCGAAAGCCACGCAGTGCAATGAGGGAGCCCTTGAGACACATGTGCGTTTAACAGCGGGGGAGAAGGCCAGTTGGGTGCTGTCCTGGCAGTGTGATTCAGCGCAGTCGGATATTCCTGTGTCAGCTGTCGGCCAGGCCATGAATAGCCAAGTACCCACGCGCTGGGCGCAGATGGTATCCCGTAGCGTGCAGGTATTGACACAACTGTGCCAACCTAGTGGTGCGATTCTTGCCGCGCCCACCACCTCCTTGCCGGAGTTTTTCGGCGGGGTGCGTAACTGGGATTACCGCTACTGCTGGCTGCGCGATAGCGCTTTGACGGTTGAAGCGCTGCTTATTGCGCGGCACTGGGGCTTTGATTGCACGGACTATGCCATAAGGTGGCGTGAGTGGATCACCACCCAAATCCTTAACGATCCCGAGAATATTCTCATCATGTATGGGATTAACGGGGAGCGAGAACTTGAGGAAAAAGAACTCGCGCACCTGCCGGGCTTCGCCCACTCACGCCCCGTGCGCATCGGCAACGGAGCCTGGAATCAGTATCAAGCCGATGTTGCCGGTGAAGTGCTGTTATGCTTCGCGCAGCTGCGGCACGCAGGGATTATGGACACCCCACAAAGCTGGCTAGCGCAAAAATACTTAGCTGATTTCATGTGCGCCCACTTCGACCGACCCGATCACGGTATTTGGGAAATGCGCGGGCAACTTCAGCACTTTACCCATTCACGGGCAATGATGTGGGCAGGTTTTAACCAGCTACTCCACGCGGTCAGCGCGTATCCCGATACCCCAAGCGAGCAGATTCACCAGTGGGAGCTGTTTCGTGATCGACTTGAAGAAGAGATTCTCACATTCGGCGTGCACCCCACGCACGGCTATTTCACCCAAACCTTCGGCGGGGAAGAAGTCGATGCATCCTTATTGCAACTACCCCACACTGGGCTTATAGCTTGGGATGACCCACGCATGCGCGCCACAATTGAACGGATTGAGCAGGAACTCGGCGACGATAACGGCTTTATTTGTCGCTACCATACGCAGGTGGATCAGGCTGGAATTGATGGGATTGCTGGTGGCGAGTACCCGTTTGTGATCTGCAATTTTTGGCTGGCCGAAGCTTATGCGCACAGTGGTGAGATGATGAAGGCTCAGGCGCTCGTGGACAGGCTGTGTGATTGTGCGAACGATCTCGGGTTGTTAGCTGAAGAATATGATCCTGAAACACAGCGTTTAGCGGGCAATTTCCCCCAAGCGTTCTCCCATGTGGGCTTAATCAGGGCAGTTGCCGCCTGTGCGATTAACATGGGAGAGTGAAATTACGCATCTTAATTGGAGGGTTTTGAGTGAGTGACGATTTTTCGGCGGCAAGTTTCGACGACGCCCCCGCACAGCCGGTGTATTCCCAGGCTGTGCCGGCACCGGCGTTTGAAGATTTCGCCCTCGAAGACTACATCCCCCCTGAGCCCCACGACGAACCCGTGGGTGAAGATGTTGCGCCTCTTATCGCACCGCCTGTTGCGGCTTTTGGGGGCGGGAATTCGGCGTCGACACGCAAAAAATACGACGATAAGCACAAGCGCTACGACGATTATCGCCAGCCCCCGCACGATAATGAAGCGGAGCAAGGCGTGCTCGGGGCGATGCTGCTCAGCCCCAACACCGTGGTCGACATTATCGAAGTGCTCAGCCCCGACGATTTCTACCGCCCCGCCCACCAGTTGATTTACACCGCAATCATCGACCTGTTCTCCGATAATAAGGAGATCGACCCCGTCATCGTTGCTGCCCGGCTTGACCGCAACAATGACCTCGAACGGGTCGGCGGCGCACCCTATCTGCACACCCTGATTTCCTCCGTGCCCACCGCGGCAAACGCCGTGTACTATGCCGAAATCGTCGCCGAAAAAGCGATCCTACGCAAGCTTGTCGACGCCGGAACCAGGGTGGTGCAGCTGGCTTACGAAGGCACCGAAGGCGCCGAAATTGATGCCGTGATCGACATGGCACAGCAGCAAGTCTTCGCCATCGCCCAAAAAAGCAGCACCGAAGACTACGCTTTGCTGCAAGACCTGCTGCAGCCAACCATGGACGAGCTGGAAAGCATCGAAACCGGCGGTGGGCTCGCCCAAGGTGTGCCCACCGGCTTCTATGAGCTTGACCAGCTCACCAACGGTTTGCACGGCGGACAGATGATCATTGTTGCCGCCCGCCCGGGTGTGGGTAAATCCACCATCGCCCTCGACTTCGTGCGCTCCTGCGCTATTAAACACAATAAAGCTGCCGTCATTTTCTCTCTAGAAATGTCCAAGAGCGAAATCGTGATGCGTATGCTCTCCGCCGAAACCGAAATCAAACTCTCAGACATGCGTGCTGGACGCATGCAGCCGGGGGATTGGGAAAAACTCGTCAACCGCATCGGGCAGATCGAACAAGCTCCCATCTTTATTGACGACTCCGCGAACCTCACCATGATGGAAATTCGCTCCAAAGCCCGAAAGTTGAAGCAAAAGCACGACCTGCAGATGATCGTCGTCGACTACCTCCAGCTGATGAGCTCCGGTAAGAAAACCGAATCCCGCCAGCAAGAAGTCTCCGAATTCTCGCGTTCCTTGAAGCTTCTCGCCAAAGAGCTTGACGTCCCACTCGTGGCGATCTCGCAGCTCAACCGTGGACCCGAGTCCCGCACTGACAAACGCCCACAGATCGCTGACCTGCGTGAATCCGGCTCCCTTGAGCAGGATGCCGACATGGTCATGCTGCTCTATCGCCCCGACTCCCAGGAGAAGGAAGACCCTCGTGCCGGCGAAGCAGACGTCATCTTGGCAAAGCACCGCGGCGGGCCCATTGACACCGTCACAGTGGCACACCAGCTCCACTTCTCCCGATTCGTTGACATGCCACGACACATGGGGTAGTAAATTACCTATAGTTTAAGATTTCTAAGGAGTTTCTTGTGCTCACTAAACTTTTGGCACTGATCGTTTCAGTTTTTAGTGCGATCGCCGCTTTCTTAGGCGGCACCATCGGACCAGTCATCCCGTCCAATCCTGCCCTTGCAGGCTCCGCTAAGTTCATTGACAACTACCATGTGGGTTCACCACTTGAGGTGACACTTCCTGCCGACGCGCAACCAGTCGATGCTGAAAACCTTGGCAAAGTACGACGTGGCACCTGGATTTCCACCCAGCGCCCCACCACAACCGCGATCAGCTTCGAGGAAATCGGCGATGTGGACACAGACGGAATCAAAGAAGAACTGAACAATCAACTGCCCGCAGACCTCCAGCTGATCACCGGTGTCACAGGCTGTAACAGCGGGTACCGATTCGTCTGGTTCGACAACGCAACCCTGCGCATGAGCACAACCGGCATGCTCACCGATAAAGCCTGCAGCCCACTTGAAAACGCACGCCAGAAAGAACTCTTAAGCTTCCTCGAAGCACGACCTGTCGCGCACCTCGATGGACAAGGCACCTTGTACCTGGTGCGTCCTGATGGTGTAGCAACCTCTTTTGCGCGCCGTTAAAGTCAGCCCTGGAGTACTTAGGAGATAACTTGTTGGCAAAAATCATTGCGTTGATTGCTTCTGTTTTAAGTGGTCTTGCAGCGTTGTTGATTCCCATCATCGGAAGTGATCTGGCGGAGAAGAGTGGCCTTGCAGGGTCCGTGGCGCGGGTAGATAAATTCCATGTGGGTAAGCCACTGGATGTACCACTTCCTGCCGATGCTACTGTTGCTACCGCCTTGCAGTTGAAGGAAGCGCGCGTGGGTAAATGGGTATCCACCCAACGCCCCAACGTGACGTACATTGATTTTGGCGAGTACAGCCAAGGAATCAACGGCGACCCAATCGCGGAGGAGTTTGAGGGTTCTATCCCTGAGGATTTCCAGCTCATCGGTGGAATCACCGGTTGCAATGTTGGTTATGGCTACGTGTGGTTTGAGGGTGCAACCCTGCGCCTGTCAAAGAATAATTTCAGCACGCTGATGGCATGCGGAGGCTATGATCATGCACGACGAGTAGAGCTGATGGGTTACCTCAAGGCCAAGCCTGAAGTGCGTTTCGACTCGCAGGGAATCATGTATCTCGTTCGCCCTGACGGTAAGGCCGCTGCTTTCCGGCGCGCATAACCACTACTGCAATACAACAAACGATGGTCTTGGGCCATCCCCATAAAAACGCCACAGCCTTAAGATATTCTTTCGGCTGTGGCGTTGAGGTTAAGCAGTGGTTTTCTTTTTGTGTTAGTCGAGTGCCTTCGAGCGTTGTTCGGGGAGGGTGAAAGCCGCGAGAGCGGCAATAGCGAACGCGGTACCAAACAATGCAAACAAGCCACCGGTACCGGCTACAGCAATGACCGGGGGAACGATCAGTGGGGCAATGATAGAAGCGATGCGGCCAAAGCCAGCAGCCGCACCGGTACCCCGGCCACGGATCGCAGTGGGGTAAAGCTCCGGCCCGATCGCATACAACGCGCCCCACGCGCCCAAGTTAAAGAAGGACAAAATACAGCCGGCAGCAATAATCAAGGTGGGGGAATCGGCAAAGCCATACAACCCTGCTGCACAAGCGGAACCGGCAAGGAATACTGCTAGTGTGATGCGCCGACCCCACTTCTCAATCAGCCACGCGGAAACTGCATAGCCTGGCAGTTGGGCGAGGGTGATAATCAATGTGAATTGGAAGCTCTTGACCAGGGTGAAACCGTCGGCAACCAACAGGGAGGGGATCCAGATAAACGCCCCGTAGTAGCTTAAGTTGATGCAGAACCAAATGGTCCACAAGGCGGCGGTACGACGGCGCAGTTGGGAAGACCATAGCGAGTTTTCCGCACCCACGCTATCGTGTACCACGGTAGTTTCGGCAGCATACAGGCGTTGGAGTTCTTCTGCCGGGACGTCCTTTTCAAAGGTTTTCAAAATCGTTTCGGCTTCCTCGTGGCGTCCCTTTGATTCGAGGAATCGGATGGATTCTGGCAATCCCATGCGCACATACAAGGCATAGATTGCCGGGACGCAGCCGAGTGCAAGCGCCCAGCGCCAACCATTTTCACCGGTGGTGACAACGAAGAAACCGATCAACGCCGCCATGATCCATCCCAGCGCCCAAAACGCTTCGAGGATGACCACCATGCGGCCGCGGACAGCGCGTGGCGAAAACTCCGATACAAGGGTGGAGGCAACGGGAAGTTCGGCACCAAGGCCAAGGCCAACAATAAAGCGCAGTGCCATTAAGGCGGCAAGCCCACCAACGAGGGCGGAAGCGCCGGTAGCAAGGCCATAGACAATCAAGGTGAGGGCGAAGATGTGGCGGCGGCCGAATTTGTCGGCCAAAAGCCCACCAAAGGTTGCGCCCACAGCCATGCCCACGAAACCAATGGATGCGAGCATGGAGGTGTGGCCAGGTTCTAAGCCCCAGTGGGTAATCAGGGCGGCCATGATGAAGGAAATCAGGCCGACATCCATGGCATCTAGTGCCCAGCCGATACCGGAACCGACAAGCATCTTTTTGTGGGCGCGGGTTAAGGGGAGCCGATCCAAGCGTTCGTTTCTGCTTAAACTTGTCATGGTGTGGGGAATCCTCCTGTGGGTGAGGGGGTGATTTTTGTTTCTGCCATGGTAAAACACGCTGTTGTGCCCTCGTCAACACGGGGGTGTATGTAATACACTAAGTAGTTCGACGAAAATGCTTCCCACATGCTAAAAGGTGTGAAAATTACACTAACTGCGGGGGTGCTGAGGTGAAGCTGTGAGGGCCGATGGGAAACTATCAGTTAGAGATAGAGCACGTGCTACCTGCAAAACCGCAGGTCAGATTTTGCCCACTGTGCTGAAACTCTAACTATTAAATATGAATCAATCTCGACGCATTCATAGGCACATAGATATTCAGGACAAGGGGGGGGATCCCCCCTGCCGATTAGGCAACAACGGTGGGCTTAAAGGATCTCAACCGCAATGAATTGCTCACCACAAACACCGAAGACAAAGCCATGGCAGCACCAGCCAACATGGGATTGAGCAAGCCCATGGCAGCAACAGGAATAAGCACAACGTTGTAGGCAAAAGCCCAAAACAGATTCACTTGAATGGTGCGCAATGTAGCCCGCGAGAGACGGATAGCATCCACAATGCCCAAAGGCTCCGAGTGCATCAACGTAATATCGCTGGCTTCGATCGCCACATCCGTGCCCGCGCCCATCGCCAGCCCCAAATCCGCCTGAGCGAGTGCCGCGGCGTCATTAATGCCATCACCGACCATCGCCACAATCGTGCCCTGCTGCTGCAGCTTGTTCACCGCAGCAACCTTCTCAGCAGGCAATACGTGGGCTGTGACATCCGATTCCGCAATACCGACCGCGCGGGCAACGGCATGCGCGGCACCAGCGTTATCGCCTGTGAGAAGAAGCGGGCGAAGCCCGAGATCTTTCAGCGCGGCGATAGCCTTTTTCGCGGATTCTTTTGGCTGGTCCGCAAGCACAATCATGCCCGCTACTGCACCGTCTAGGCGCACGAGCACGCAGGTGTGTCCAGCAGCTTCCGCAGCGTTAACGGCGTCTTTCATGGTGTCTGGCTGGGTGGGTTTGCCCACCATAACCCGCCTGCCCTGAACCGTGGCGCTGATCCCAACACCTGGGGTGGTGGAGAAATCAGTTGCTTCTTGTAGCACGTTCTGGCTGCGCGCATGAGCAACGATCGCCTGTGCGATAGGGTGTTCCGAGCCGTGCTCCACCGCAGCAGCGAGCCCGAGAAGCTCATTGGCGCTCAGCGGCGAATTGGTGGCTGGGACAACATCGATAACACTCATGGTTCCGGTGGTGATGGTTCCGGTCTTATCCAACACAATGTGGGTGACACGCTTTGTGTTTTCCAGCACCTCAGGTCCCTTAATGAGCAAACCTAGCTGGGCACCGCGCCCAGAGCCCACCAGCAGCGCAGTGGGGGTTGCAAGTCCCAACGCACATGGGCATGCGATGATCAGCACGGCAACAGCTGCGGTAAAGGCATCCGCGGTCGGGGAAGCGAACACATACAGGTGGGTGAGCAGGGTGGCTAGTGCAATGAAAACGACGGCGGGCACAAAGAACTGGGAGATGGTATCGGCAAGTTTCTGCACAGGTGCTTTCTTCGATTGCGCTTCCAGTACCAGCTTCGCCATCTGCGCCAAAGCGGTATCGGCCCCCACTTTGGTGGCACGCACCTTCAGCAACCCTGACGTGTTCATCGTCGCCCCAAACACCGTGCTGCCCTCAGTGACCTCCACTGGCACCGATTCACCGGTGAGCATCGATTGATCCACGCCGGATGCACCTGCGATTACGACTCCGTCGGTGCTAATTTTCTCCCCCGGGCGCACGACGAAAACATCGCCCACGTGCACCTGGTCGATCGGGGTGAGCTTTTCGACGCCGTCGACAAGCACCCGCGCCTGCTTCGCGCCGGAGTCTAGCAGCGCCCGCAGCGCCTGGGAACTACGCCCTTTTGCGCGTGTTTCAAACCACCGTCCCAGCAGTAAAAACACCAACACCATGGCGGTGGATTCGAGATAGATTTGATCGGTGCCGGCGTGGGCGTGCGCGGAGAAGCTCATGTGCATCCGCATGTGATTGTCGCCAGCAGTGCCGAAAAATAGTGCCCAGACGCTCCAGAAAAATGCCGCGGAGGTGCCCAACGACACCAAGGTGTCCATGGTGAAGCTGCCGTGGCGAAGGTTTTTTAGCGCCGCAGTGTGAAATGGCGCGCCCCCGTAGAAAAACACAGGAGCGCTCAGTGCGAAGCACAGCCACTGCCAATTATCGAATTGCAGTTGGTGGAACATTGACAACAGGAACACCGGCGTGGCGAGCAGTGCGGAAATGATCAGCCGCTTCTTGATGCTGTCTGCGTGCGCATCGCGGGCTTGATCCTGCTCACTCACGGTATCGGGGGTCGCATCGACAGTGTCGGGGAGTTCGGGGCTGAGCTCGAAGGCATCGTAGCCGGCATCCTGAATGACGTGGATGAGCCGAGCACGATCGATGAGCTGAGGGTCGAAACGTACAAAGGCGGTTTCTGTGGCGAAGTTGACGGTTGCCTCAACCCCCTCCAATTTATTGAGTTTGCGCTGCACCCGGCTAGAGCAGGAGGTGCACGTCATGCCTGTTACCCCAAAATCGGCCTCGTCAAAGGCCTGAGTCGTGGTGTCCATGTAGTCCTTTCGCACATCGGTTTATTACAACCGGCACTTCGGTCACTGTACTGAATAAATCCTAGACTCAAAGCACAAAGCCACCGCACAACCATCCCCCCCGCAGCAGCAATGCTGCGCACCTAGAGGGTTGTACGACGGCATTGTGGGGAAACAGCGCATGCCCACATGAGATGCCACAAGCGCGAAATAAATGTGGGTTGTCACACCTGTCCTACTGCTTCAAACTGAAACCAGCCTCAGTGACTGCGGCAAGAACATCAGCGTCCGAAAAATCTTCGCCGGTGATTGTGACTCGGCCCGTTTCCAAATCCACATCAACGCCTTGAGCGCCGGGAATCTCGTTGATTTCCTCGGTAACCGAAGCGACGCAGTGCTGGCAGGTCATGCCCTCAACGTAGTAGTTTTTGGTCATAATTGATAACGTCCTTTCACGTTTTAGGGATTACGTATCCCCTTCAGGGGTGGAAGCAGTTCTGCCCACACGCCCACTTTTAGAATATGCTTAGGGCTGTGTTACTGAATTAGAACACAGAAAAGTACGAAAAAGGAGTTTAATTCCCAATGGCACTCATTGATGTAACCGAAGACACATTTGAGGCAACTGTTGATGCCCCAGGTATCGTTCTCGTGGATTGCTGGGCTGAGTGGTGCGGGCCGTGCCGCAGTTTCTTGCCTATTTACACCAAGGCTGCGGAAAAGCACGAGGACATTACTTTTGCCAAGCTCAACACTGAAGAAAACCAAGGTTTAGCTGCAGCATTACAGATCATGTCCATTCCTACTTTGATGATCTTCCGCGATGGTATTTTGGTTTTCCGCGAGTCCGGTGCGCTGCCAGCAGCGGCCCTGGACGATTTGATCGCGCAGGTACGCGCTCTTGATATGGATGAGGTCCGCCGCCAGATCGAGGCGGAGCAGCAGTAACCCCGTGTGGAAAAATGCCCACCCCCTGTGGGCATTTTTGCTATTAGACTTGGGGGTACATATGCCCACGAGTTGAAGAAAGTAGGCCGCATATTATGGCAAACCCATTAAGCAAGGGCTGGAAGTATCTCACCTCAGCATTGGACGCGAAGATTGACGAAAACGCCGACCCGAAGGTGCAGATCCAACAAGCCGTGAATGCGGCCAAGCAAGCGCACCAGGAAATCGCTAAGCAAGCCGCAGCTGTGATTGGTAACAAGAATCAGTTGGAAATGAAACTGAATCGCCTGATTCAGGATCAGCAGAAGCTGCAGGAAAACGCACGCCAGGCTATTACGTTGGCTGATCAGGCGCAGGCTGCGGGCGATAGTGAGAAGGTGGGAACGTTCACTCAAACAGCTGAGGTGTATGCCACCCAGTTGGTCAGTGTGGAAGAAGAGCTGGAAAATACTAAGGCTTTGCATCAGCAGGCTGTTCAGAATGCGGAAGCCGCGAAGGTGCAGCTGCAGCAGTCTGAGGCGCGTTTGACCCAGCAGTTGGCCGAAGCTGAGCAGCTGATGCGTCAGGCGCAGCAGGCGAAGATGCAGGAGTCTGCCACCAAAGCTATGGATCATATGGCGGAATTTACGGTGGATGATAATGTGCCCACGCTTGATAGTGTGCGTGCAAAGATTGAGTCCCGTTACGCTCATGCCCTCGGTGCCCAGGAATTGATGGAGGGCAGCATGGGCGAGCGTATGGCTGAGATCGATGCTGCTGGTACTGATATGAAGGCGAATGCTCGTCTTGATGAGATCCGGGCGCAGATGGCAAGTGAAACTAAGCAGTTGGAAGAAGACAAGCGCCAGCAGGCTCTTGAGGCTGCGGATGAGGTTCTAGCTGAGGCGAATGCCGAGCAGGAGGCAGCGGCCGAGTCTGACGCGGATGCACCAGCTCAGGCTGAATCGCAGGAGACCAACGAGTCTAAGGAATCTTAATCCCTCGCCATATCCCCCCTCATGCATGTCAAACGCCTTGCGGTGACTGCCCCCATACATTCCCACTTTTCATGGTGGGAAGTGACGGGGAGTGGTCACCGCAAGGCGTTCGTGTTTTAGTTGAACTTATTGTTGATTAATACCCCGCGGATTCCTGAGTGGAAACCATCGCGGAGGTTGACGCGCTGGGTTTCGGTCAGGGTGTATTCGTGGAGTGTTTCGCAGGCGAATTGCAGCAGTGGGCGATCGATTTCTGGGGGAAGCCCGCCACCGGAGAGTAGATGTGCGGAATCGCGCTGTTCACTGGTGGCGGCGTTTTCGTACCACCAGATTGCGTATTGCTGTCCCACATCGAATGGTGTGAGGAATCCTGCAGAGGTCCATACTTCGTTGGGGAGTGGGACGTAGCGGGAGCGCAGCTTACGCCGTGGGGCCATCATGGATGGGTTTGGTGCGGGGCGCTTTGGCTGTGTCTCTTCGCATTCTGTCACCGATACGTGGGTGATTTCTTCCACCGTTGTGCTGGTGACAGTAATGGAGTGAACGGTTTCGCATTCTCGCTCCGTGTCCGCTGCCGCTACCGGTGTTGGTTTGGGTGTAGGCGTTGGTTTCGGTTCGGCGCAGTGTTTGTGTTGCGTATCCGATTGCGTCGATTCTTTGGAGGCTGATTTGGCCATATCCATGGGGGTGCGGGCAACGACGGTGGAGTCGGTGCTGTTTACCCTGTGGAGGTTGTTTGGTTCGGGTTTTGGCTCTGCTTTCTGCTGTTCGCTCAGGCGAGGCAGGTCGGCAGGTGTGACTGTGCGTGCCGGTTTGTGTGCAGTCGCTTTCGGTTGTGGTTGCGTGGTGCGTTCGTCGGCAGCAGGGCATGAATCGATTGCTTCGCCCTCGTCGTCCTTGCGGGTATCGCATGGGGTGTCGCAGTCGTCGTTGTCCAAGGAAGATTTGGGGACAACAACAGCGGAGGAGTCGGGGAACTTTGGTTTCTCCAGTTCTTCCAGCGCTTCGAGGTCTTCGACGGTTTCGAGGTCCTCGTCGGTGGGAATCCGCGGAGGGAGGGGTCCTTCGAGAACTTCGATCTGCATGCAATCTTCGAAGTCGAGTCGCGGGTCGAGGATATTGGTGGAGTCGCAGGCGTGCCTTAAGGCAGAGGACATGGAGTCCCAGCCGAATCCGTAGAGGTGTACTCGGATTCCATGGTTGACGGCTTCTTGTACGCCGGGGATCATGTCGGCGTCCCCAGAGACGAGAACGATGTCGGTGACGTCGCGACGAACGGCTGAGAGCACCATGTCGGCGACGAGTCGGGTATCGACTGCTTTCTGGGTGCGGCGTTCCCCCCATTCGATGAGTTGACCTGCGCGAAGTTGTACTCCGTCGCAGGTGCGTAGTGCGCGCTGGTAGCGGTGTGGGCCGGTATCGGGGATGCCGTCGTACCAGTATTGGCGGTGGACTGGTTGCCCTAAATGTTGTTGCACCATGCTCCCCAAAACACGAACGACTTCGGGAAGGTCAATTTCTAATTGCGCGCGTGCTCCTGTCTCCCATGAGTTGTAAAAGCTCGCGAGGAGATAAGAGGTGTCAACATAAATGTGTGTGCGTTCAAGCATGGCTCCTGATATTTCTTTCGTTTCATATGGTGATAACTAATGTTTGTTCATTATCAAGAATGCCTTATTACAGGGTGGAAGTCGATACAGTTCGATAAACCGGCTGTTGATTGGGGGTGTAAAAGGTGGGGTTGAGGCCTGTGCGGTCGCTGTGGGGGTCGAGGGGAGTGGCTGTATGGGTGTGTGTCTTCGGTGATGTGCGGATTTTTCATATGCAGGCGTTGTTAGCGTTTCGACGCCGGTGCTATGGTTGGTTACATAAGTAACGAACCTACGAACCTAGGTTGTGTTGCTGACGCGAAGGGAAAGGAGGTGCCATGCGCTGATGGACGAGCAAACAGCACCCTTGTTTCGGCAAATTGCCACATTTATTGAAGACGCCATCGTCGACCGCTCCCTCAAGCCGGGGGAGCGTGCGCCAAGCACGAATGAATTGGCACGTTTCCACGCCATTAACCCCGCCACGGCCCGCAAGGGTTTGAGTTTGTTGGTGGAGATGAACATTGTGGAAAAGAGGCGGGGGTTGGGCATGTATGTCACCGCGCAGGCACGGGAGATCATTCTTGCTAGGCGGTCGGAGAGTTTCGCCGCTGACTATTTGGCCCCACTGGTGGATGAGGCTGTAAAGCTCGATATGTCTAGGGCTCATCTGCACGAATTACTTGATCGAGTTGCGGAAAGCCGCGGCCTTTATTCTTAGGAGTTGTTTTTTCATGACGAACACCAACCCGTGCATTGCAGCCCGTGCGGCATCGGTCGGCTATGGGCGCACTGTGGTGGTCAAAGACCTGAACTTGAGCCTTGACTATGGGCTGGTCCATGGGCTTATTGGTGCAAATGGTACAGGTAAAACCACAGTGTTACGTGCGCTTGCAGGCCAGATTGCAACCCAAGGCGAACTGACAGTGTTTGGTGAGAATCCCTTTGATAATCTGCGGGTGCTTGATCGCACTGTGCTGATGGGCATTGATGTTCCGCTGCCGACAGGCTGGCGAGTGGGCAAGATCTTTGCGCTTGCCAAGGCGCGGTGGTCGACCTGGGATGAAGACTATAAGGACGAGTTGGTCCATCTTTTCGAAATCCCGACAGATAAGCGCTACTCGCAGCTGTCGCGGGGGCAAAAATCCTGTGTGGGTATCGTGGTTGCGCTGGCCAGCTGCTGCGAACTCGTGCTGTTAGACGAACCCTATCTGGGGCTTGATGTGGACAAGCGCAAAAAGTTCTACACAGTCCTCGGCGAACACGCGGAGCGCACACGCTGCACTGTTGTGATCTCCACGCACCATGTCAATGAGGCGCAACCATTGCTCGATACCGTCACGCTTCTGGGCAGTGCACCGCTGAGCGGAATGGTCGGCGATATCGCAGAGGCATTCCTCGAAGTCAAAGGCACCGCCGCGCAAGTGCACAGCCTGTGCCAGGATGTGGGCATTGATGCCGACGTCGATACGCAGTCAGGTTTAGCAAAAGTTGTGCTCGACTTGCGCGGCGACCAGCAGCGTATCGACGCCGTCTACACCCACGCCGCCACCCTCGGGCTGCGCGTGAACCCCGCCAGCTTGGAACAAGCAGTGCTCACCGTCAGTGCCGATGAAGGGCAGAAACACCCATGAACACCACCTATATCCACCCAGATACCGGAAAACACCCACGTCTGCGCGCCCGCGCACCGCTGTCGCTGGCTATAAGCGGCAACGACATCTGGTACCTAGTGTTTTTGCCCCTGTTTACTGCCTCCATGATGATGCAAGATAACTGGCTGATCTACGGCGCACTCGTGATGCCGCTGTTCGGCCTCAGCGCCGCCATGGTTGCTCCCACCTACTACCGCAGCTTCGGATTCGGTATCGCAGCATGGCGACGCCACAGCACAATAAAAGCAACCTGTGCACTGCTTGTCTACCTGCCCGTCATAGTGCTGGCAGTCTACCTTGACTGGCCAGGGCGCTGGATAGGTCTAGCAGGACTCATCTGTGCCGCTGTCATGATCGCCTTCGTCGGCAAACCCAACCGCTACAGCGACTACAACTGGGAAGATAACCTATTTAGTGATGAAGAAGGCGAGACCGAAGACAGTGAGGAAGAGGAGCAACGCCTCAAGAAAGAACTGCAGCAAGCAGCAACGCAAAGCGCAGCAGAACTGGTGCTGCGCCCCATGCTCACCACTGTTTACCGCATACCGCTAATCGTGATTGCCTGCATGTTTGCACTACTTGCGTGCTGGGAGCTCATTCTCGTGGGCTTTGGTGGGCACGCGCCGGGTGCAGGCTTGGATAAGTGGGGTGCGTGGGCTGTGGTGTGGATCGTCATGATGGGCTTGCCACTGGCGGTAGATGAGCTGGCGACAAGCCTGAATACGTGGGTGGCATTTGGCGGCACGCGCGAGAAGTGGGCGAAAGCGCACCAACGCTGGTCACTGGCTCCAGCACTGGCAGGTGTCGCCGTGTGGGCGGTCTTCATGGGCTTGGAGCGGTTCTACCTCTCTGAACTCTATGCCGGCTTAGGCACGATGATTGGCAACGTCTACTTTATTGTGGGGTTTTTGTACGCGCCTGCGATCATGACCGTTCTGCGTATTTTCCCGCACCGGCGCTGGTTGGCGTACGTCGCTCTGATTGCGGTGGTGGTGCTGGCGAGCGGGCTGGGGTTTGTCCTTGGCGCGTGGGCGGGGCAGGTGTTTGTGGTTGCGCTGTATGTGTTGTGGTGGTTACGCGCATGCAAGATAAGTACATCAATGCCGGTGCTTAGTCTTTCTTAAGCGTGTCGACGGCGGGGTTGTTGTGGTCCCCAGTGTCATGGTTTCCTGCTGTGAGCTGGGGGTTTGTGTTTGTGTGGTGGGGTGTGTAAATTAATTCGAGTCGCCAAGAGCGACGGAAACAAAAATCACAGGTTGGTCTTAGGATTTTATGTGGTTTGTGTTGTTTGAGAACTCAATAGTGTGCCAATGTACTTTTGTTTTTTGTTTGGGTTGTTGGTTTTGTTGTTTGATGGTGGGTTTGGCCGGCAAGTGTGGCTTGCTTGTTAAATTGTTTGCTGTTGGATGACGGGATTGATGATTCGATTCTTTTGCCTTCCCCGTTTTTTGCCCCGTCGGGTTGGGGGAGGTTGTTGTCTTTTTTTGTTTTTTTCAATCATTTTCGCATGGTGCCTGGCTTTTGGGTTGGGTGTTGTGTGGGCTGGTTGTTTGTTTTTTTGCCGGTTTGGTTGGGCTTTTCACGAGCCTTGGGCAGGAATAGTTTTTGTTCTTGTTTTTTGTGGAGAGTTTGATCCTGGCTCAGGACGAACGCTGGCGGCGTGCTTAACACATGCAAGTCGAACGGAAAGGCCTCAGCTTTTGTTGGGGTGCTCGAGTGGCGAACGGGTGAGTAACACGTGGGTGATCTGCCTCGTACTTCGGGATAAGCTTGGGAAACTGGGTCTAATACCGGATAGGACCATCATTTAGTGTTGGTGGTGGAAAGTTTTTTCGGTACGAGATGAGCCCGCGGCCTATCAGCTTGTTGGTGGGGTAATGGCCTACCAAGGCGTCGACGGGTAGCCGGCCTGAGAGGGTGGACGGCCACATTGGGACTGAGATACGGCCCAGACTCCTACGGGAGGCAGCAGTGGGGAATATTGCACAATGGGCGCAAGCCTGATGCAGCGACGCCGCGTGGGGGATGACGGCCTTCGGGTTGTAAACCTCTTTCGACAGGGACGAAGCTTTTGTGACGGTACCTGTATAAGAAGCACCGGCTAACTACGTGCCAGCAGCCGCGGTAATACGTAGGGTGCAAGCGTTGTCCGGAATTACTGGGCGTAAAGAGCTCGTAGGTGGTTTGTCGCGTCGTCTGTGAAATACCGGGGCTTAACTCCGGAGCTGCAGGCGATACGGGCATAACTTGAGTGCTGTAGGGGAGACTGGAATTCCTGGTGTAGCGGTGGAATGCGCAGATATCAGGAGGAACACCGATGGCGAAGGCAGGTCTCTGGGCAGTAACTGACGCTGAGGAGCGAAAGCATGGGGAGCGAACAGGATTAGATACCCTGGTAGTCCATGCCGTAAACGGTGGGCGCTAGGTGTAGGGGTCTTCCACGACTTCTGTGCCGTAGCTAACGCATTAAGCGCCCCGCCTGGGGAGTACGGCCGCAAGGCTAAAACTCAAAGGAATTGACGGGGGCCCGCACAAGCGGCGGAGCATGTGGATTAATTCGATGCAACGCGAAGAACCTTACCTGGGCTTGACATATACAGGACGGCTGCAGAGATGTAGTTTCCCTTGTGGTCTGTATACAGGTGGTGCATGGTTGTCGTCAGCTCGTGTCGTGAGATGTTGGGTTAAGTCCCGCAACGAGCGCAACCCTTGTCTTATGTTGCCAGCACGTTATGGTGGGGACTCATGAGAGACTGCCGGGGTTAACTCGGAGGAAGGTGGGGATGACGTCAAATCATCATGCCCCTTATGTCCAGGGCTTCACACATGCTACAATGGTCGGTACAACGCGTTGCCAGCCCGTGAGGGTGAGCGAATCGCTGAAAGCCTCAGTTCGGATTGGGTCTGCAACTCGACCCCATGAAGTCGGAGTCGCTAGTAATCGCAGATCAGCAACGCTGCGGTGAATACGTTCCCGGGCCTTGTACACACCGCCCGTCACGTCATGAAAGTTGGTAACACCCGAAGCCAGTGGCCTAACCTTTTGGGAGGAGCTGTCGAAGGTGGGATCGGCGATTGGGACGAAGTCGTAACAAGGTAGCCGTACCGGAAGGTGCGGCTGGATCACCTCCTTTCTAAGGAGCTTTTTGTTTCACACAGTTGTGTGAGCTCTATATTTTTTATAAATCCGGGTGGAGCAAACCCGCTTTGTGTGTGATCAGATATCACACGGGGTAACAAAATTGTGATACTTCAAGCAAAAAAATTATATGTGTGTGTTGGCATGCTGTTGGGTGTCTGGGATGACATGTGTGTTTTCCTGGTGGCCGATATCAGTAATTGCTGTGGCTCCTTGTGGGGGTTGTGGTGGTGGTTGGTGTTGGTGTGTTGTGTGAGAACTGTATAGTGGACGCGAGCATTTTTATCTTTATTCTTAATTTTTTTTGATGACAGATGTTCACACACTCTCTTTTTTGTGTGTGGTGTTTGTTTGTCTTAGTGTTTTTTGTCATTTTGGTGTGTTGTTTGAGTAAGAGCACACGGTGGATGCCTTGGCATGCTAAGCCGATGAAGGACGTGTAAGGCTGCGTTAAGCCTCGGGGAGTTGCCAATAGAGCGTTGATCCGAGGGTGTCCGAATGGGGAAACCTGGCTGCAGTTATGTGTAGTTACCCACTAGTGAATTCATAGCTGGTGTGGGGGTTTACGCGGGGAAGTGAAACATCTCAGTACCCGCAGGAGAAGAAAACAATTGTGATTCCGCTAGTAGTGGCGAGCGAACGTGGATGAGGCTAAACCGTATGCGTGTGATACCTGGCAGGGGTTGCGTGTGCGGGGTCGTGGGGTTTGACTTTCTAGGTGCTGTCACACCTGGGCATAATTTATGATGTGTTAGCGGAAGTGGTGTGGAATCGCCCACTGTAGAAGGTGAGAGTCCTGTACGTGAAAGCATGTTGTGTTGTGTTGTTGGATACCCGAGTAGCAGCGGGCTCGTGGAATCTGCTGTGAATTTGCCGGGACCACCCGGTAAGCCTAAATACTTAGTGTGACCGATAGCGGATCAAGTACCGTGAGGGAATGGTGAAAAGTACCCCGGGAGGGGAGTGAAATAGTACCTGAAACCGTGTGCTTACAATCCGTCAGAGCCTGATTTGTTTGGGTGATGGCGTGCCTTTTGAAGAATGAGCCTGCGAGTCAGCGGCATGTCGCGAGGTTAACCAGTGTTGGGTAGCCGTAGCGAAAGCGAATCCTAATGAGGGTGAGTTAGTGGCATGTCCTGGACCCGAAGCGGGGTGATCTACCCATGGCCAGTGTGAAGCAGCAGTAAGATGCTGTGGAGGCGCGAACCCACTTAGGTTGAAAAC
Source organism: Corynebacterium felinum (assembly GCF_030408755.1). Classification (NCBI taxonomy): domain Bacteria; kingdom Bacillati; phylum Actinomycetota; class Actinomycetes; order Mycobacteriales; family Corynebacteriaceae; genus Corynebacterium; species Corynebacterium felinum. Next base: position 3,090,096 of record NZ_CP047209.1, on the reverse strand, counting down.
TGAGGGGATGAGCTGTGGGTAGGGGTGAAAGGCCAATCAAACTCCGTGATAGCTGGTTCTCCCCGAAATGCATTTAGGTGCAGCGTCGTGTGTTTCTTCCTGGAGGTAGAGCTACTGGTTGGTTGAGCGGGACCACAATCTTAGCAATGTCAGCCAAACTCCGAATGCCGGTGAAGTTAGAGCACGGCAGTGAGACTGCGGGGGATAAGCTCCGTTGGTCGAGAGGGAAACAGCCCAGATCGCCGGTTAAGGCCCCTAAGAGTGTACTAAGTGGGAAAGGATGTGGGATCGCGAAGACAGCCAGGAGGTTGGCTTAGAAGCAGCCATCCTTGAAAGAGTGCGTAATAGCTCACTGGTCGAGTGGTTCTGCGCCGACAATGTAGCGGGGCTCAAGTACACCGCCGAAGCCGCGGCAATCAACTCCTTTTGGGGTTGGTTGGGTAGGGGAGCGTCGTGCACGTGTTGAAGCACCCGGGTAACCGCTGGTGTGGAATGTGTGCGAGTGAGAATGCAGGCATGAGTAACGAATGACATGTGAGAAACATGTCCGCCGGATGACTAAGGGTTCCTGGGTCAAGCTAATCTTCCCAGGGTGAGTCGGGACCTAAGGCGAGGCCGACAGGCGTAGTCGATGGACAACCAGTTGATATTCTGGTACCCGTATATGCGCGCCCAATGATGAATCCATGATACTAACCACCCACAAACACACTGATTACTACTTGTAGTGTTGGTGTGCGCGTGCGTGGGATCTGAGTGGGTAGTAGTCAAGTGATGGGGTGACGCAGGAAGGTAGCCAAGCCACTTAGTGGATTGTGGTGTAAGCGTGTGGCCCGCAGAATAGGCAAATCCGTTCTGCATAGAAGGGTGAGGCGTGATGCGTACCCACATGTGTGTGGGGATGTTGGTGATCCTATGCTGCCGAGAAAAGCCTCTAGCGAGTGCATATATGGCCCGTACCCATAACCGACACAGGTGGTCAGGTAGAGAATACTAAGGCGTTCGGGTGAACTGTGGTTAAGGAACTCGGCAAAATGCCCCCGTAACTTCGGGAGAAGGGGGACCACTGCTGGTGACAAACTGGTTGAGCTGGTGGTGGTCGCAGAGAATAGAGGGAAGCGACTGTTTATTAAAAACACAGGTCCGTGCGAAAACGTGGAAGTTGATGTATACGGACTGACGCCTGCCCGGTGCTGGAAGGTTAAGAGGACCTGTTAGCAACACTTGTGTTGCGAAGCGGAGAATTTAAGCCCCAGTAAACGGCGGTGGTAACTATAACCATCCTAAGGTAGCGAAATTCCTTGTCGGGTAAGTTCCGACCTGCACGAATGGCGTAACGACTTCCCTGCTGTCTCAACCACAGGCCCGGTGAAATTGCACTACGAGTAAAGATGCTCGTTACGCGCGGCAGGACGAAAAGACCCCGGGACCTTCACTATAGCTTGGTATTGGTGTTTGGTTCGGTTTGTGTAGGATAGGTGGGAGACTAGGAAACCGCATCGCTAGGTGTGGTGGAGTCGTTGTTGAAATACCACTCTGATCGGATTGAGCACCTTAACCTTGGCCCATGATCTGGGTTGGGGACAGTGCCTGGTGGGTAGTTTAACTGGGGCGGTTGCCTCCTAAAAAGTAACGGAGGCGCCCAAAGGTTCCCTCAGCCTGGTTGGCAATCAGGTGTTGAGTGTAAGTGCACAAGGGAGCTTGACTGTGAGAGTGACAACTCAAGCAGGTACGAAAGTAGGGACTAGTGATCCGGCACCTACGAGTGGAAGTGGTGTCGCTCAACGGATAAAAGGTACCCCGGGGATAACAGGCTGATCTTCCCCAAGAGTCCATATCGACGGGATGGTTTGGCACCTCGATGTCGGCTCGTCGCATCCTGGGGCTGGAGTAGGTCCCAAGGGTTGGGCTGTTCGCCCATTAAAGCGGCACGCGAGCTGGGTTTAGAACGTCGTGAGACAGTTCGGTCTCTATCCGCCGCGCGCGTTGAAACTTGAAGAAAGCTGTCCCTAGTACGAGAGGACCGGGACGGACGTACCTCTAGTGTGCCAGTTGTCACGCCAGTGGCATAGCTGGTTAGCTACGTACGGAAGGGATAACCGCTGAAAGCATCTAAGCGGGAAGCCTGTTCTAAGATGAGGTTTCACTTGAGGTGCCCGGAAGACTACCGGGTTGATAGGCCAGAGTTGCAAACACAGCAATGTGAGAAGACGACTGGTACTAATACACCAACAAACAACCCCCAAAACAAAACACAAAACACAACAAACAAAACACAACACCGCGTCCACTACACAGTCACTGACACAACACAAACACCCCAAAAACACACACAACCCAAAAAAATGTGTCGGTGGTCATAGCGTCGGGGACACGCCCGGTCCCATTCCGAACCCGGAAGCTAAGCCCGACAGCGCTGATGGTACTGCAAACGGGAGTTTGTGGGAGAGTAAGACACCGCCGACCAAAAACTTCACAACAAAAGCCCACCCCCACCAAAGGGTGGGCTTTTCACATATCCACTATAAAAACATCAGACGACTTAAAATCGAGTGCACATTACCCCCGCACTCGATTTTTCCGTCTGAGAAAAAATATTTAATAGAAAATGGGATAGCCACTTACTCTAATAACATTCTTATTTCTTTTTGTTTGGTCTCTCAATTAATTCGGGGGTGAAAAATAATGTGTGACACAGACACATATGTGGAAATAGGTAGGCTGCATGGCACCTGCAGTCAATCAAGGAATGGAGGAGAGAATGAAGAAGCTCTCAACCCTTTTCGTGTCCATCGCAACTGCTACCTCTTTGGGTTTCGCTGCCGCGCCAGCAATGGCTCAAGAAGAACCAGTGGCAGTTGAGCAAACCAGCAAGGACCGTTCTTCGGCCCGCGGTTCCGCTGATCGGAACTTGAGCTCCAAGTTGAGTTCGACTTTGTCTGATAACCCTACGAGCGCTCGCCTCTCGGCAAGCAACTCGTCGGTGATTCGATTCTTCGATTTCATTACTAAGAAGGTTCGCGAACTGATCAACAAGGTCATCAACTGGGTCCAGGGCAAGTCGTCCTAGCGGTTTTGTAAGTATCGCCATGCGCCTTTCTGCATAAGCAGAAAGGCGCATGATCTGTTTCACCACCTTTTAACGCTTTGACCTTTGTGTTTGTGTATGTGTGTTGGGGTGTGTAGATTAATACGAGTCGCCGCGACAGACGGTATCTTCCAAGTTGGTGAAGATAGTTTGTTTGGTTGTGGTGGTTGAATACGATTCCATTGTTTAACAGCTTCCTTGTGTGGGGGTTGGTTGTGATGGTTTGTGTTGTTTGAGAACTCAATAGTGTGCCAATGTACTTTTGTTTTTTGTTTGGGTTGTTGGTTTTGTTGTTTGATGGTGGGTTTGGCCGGCAAGTGTGGCTTGCTTGTTAAATTGTTTGCTGTTGGATGACGGGATTGATGATTCGATTCTTTTGCCTTCCCCGTTTTTTGCCCCGTCGGGTTGGGGGAGGTTGTTGTCTTTTTTTGTTTTTTTCAATCATTTTCGCATGGTGCCTGGCTTTTGGGTTGGGTGTTGTGTGGGCTGGTTGTTTGTTTTTTTGCCGGTTTGGTTGGGCTTTTCACGAGCCTTGGGCAGGAATAGTTTTTGTTCTTGTTTTTTGTGGAGAGTTTGATCCTGGCTCAGGACGAACGCTGGCGGCGTGCTTAACACATGCAAGTCGAACGGAAAGGCCTCAGCTTTTGTTGGGGTGCTCGAGTGGCGAACGGGTGAGTAACACGTGGGTGATCTGCCTCGTACTTCGGGATAAGCTTGGGAAACTGGGTCTAATACCGGATAGGACCATCATTTAGTGTTGGTGGTGGAAAGTTTTTTCGGTACGAGATGAGCCCGCGGCCTATCAGCTTGTTGGTGGGGTAATGGCCTACCAAGGCGTCGACGGGTAGCCGGCCTGAGAGGGTGGACGGCCACATTGGGACTGAGATACGGCCCAGACTCCTACGGGAGGCAGCAGTGGGGAATATTGCACAATGGGCGCAAGCCTGATGCAGCGACGCCGCGTGGGGGATGACGGCCTTCGGGTTGTAAACCTCTTTCGACAGGGACGAAGCTTTTGTGACGGTACCTGTATAAGAAGCACCGGCTAACTACGTGCCAGCAGCCGCGGTAATACGTAGGGTGCAAGCGTTGTCCGGAATTACTGGGCGTAAAGAGCTCGTAGGTGGTTTGTCGCGTCGTCTGTGAAATACCGGGGCTTAACTCCGGAGCTGCAGGCGATACGGGCATAACTTGAGTGCTGTAGGGGAGACTGGAATTCCTGGTGTAGCGGTGGAATGCGCAGATATCAGGAGGAACACCGATGGCGAAGGCAGGTCTCTGGGCAGTAACTGACGCTGAGGAGCGAAAGCATGGGGAGCGAACAGGATTAGATACCCTGGTAGTCCATGCCGTAAACGGTGGGCGCTAGGTGTAGGGGTCTTCCACGACTTCTGTGCCGTAGCTAACGCATTAAGCGCCCCGCCTGGGGAGTACGGCCGCAAGGCTAAAACTCAAAGGAATTGACGGGGGCCCGCACAAGCGGCGGAGCATGTGGATTAATTCGATGCAACGCGAAGAACCTTACCTGGGCTTGACATATACAGGACGGCTGCAGAGATGTAGTTTCCCTTGTGGTCTGTATACAGGTGGTGCATGGTTGTCGTCAGCTCGTGTCGTGAGATGTTGGGTTAAGTCCCGCAACGAGCGCAACCCTTGTCTTATGTTGCCAGCACGTTATGGTGGGGACTCATGAGAGACTGCCGGGGTTAACTCGGAGGAAGGTGGGGATGACGTCAAATCATCATGCCCCTTATGTCCAGGGCTTCACACATGCTACAATGGTCGGTACAACGCGTTGCCAGCCCGTGAGGGTGAGCGAATCGCTGAAAGCCTACTCTCAGTTCGGATTGGGTCTGCAACTCGACCCCATGAAGTCGGAGTCGCTAGTAATCGCAGATCAGCAACGCTGCGGTGAATACGTTCCCGGGCCTTGTACACACCGCCCGTCACGTCATGAAAGTTGGTAACACCCGAAGCCAGTGGCCTAACCTTTTGGGAGGAGCTGTCGAAGGTGGGATCGGCGATTGGGACGAAGTCGTAACAAGGTAGCCGTACCGGAAGGTGCGGCTGGATCACCTCCTTTCTAAGGAGCTTTTTGTTTCACACAGTTGTGTGAGCTCTATATTTTTTATAAATCCGGGTGGAGCAAACCCGCTTTGTGTGTGATCAGATATCACACGGGGTAACAAAATTGTGATACTTCAAGCAAAAAAATTATATGTGTGTGTTGGCATGCTGTTGGGTGTCTGGGATGACATGTGTGTTTTCCTGGTGGCCGATATCAGTAATTGCTGTGGCTCCTTGTGGGGGTTGTGGTGGTGGTTGGTGTTGGTGTGTTGTGTGAGAACTGTATAGTGGACGCGAGCATTTTTATCTTTATTCTTAAATTTTTTTTGATGACAGATGTTCACACACTCTCTTTTTTGTGTGTGGTGTTTGTTTGTCTTAGTGTTTTTTGTCATTTTGGTGTGTTGTTTGAGTAAGAGCACACGGTGGATGCCTTGGCATGCTAAGCCGATGAAGGACGTGTAAGGCTGCGTTAAGCCTCGGGGAGTTGCCAATAGAGCGTTGATCCGAGGGTGTCCGAATGGGGAAACCTGGCTGCAGTTATGTGTAGTTACCCACTAGTGAATTCATAGCTGGTGTGGGGGTTTACGCGGGGAAGTGAAACATCTCAGTACCCGCAGGAGAAGAAAACAATTGTGATTCCGCTAGTAGTGGCGAGCGAACGTGGATGAGGCTAAACCGTATGCGTGTGATACCTGGCAGGGGTTGCGTGTGCGGGGTCGTGGGGTTTGACTTTCTAGGTGCTGTCACACCTGGGCATAATTTATGATGTGTTAGCGGAAGTGGTGTGGAATCGCCCACTGTAGAAGGTGAGAGTCCTGTACGTGAAAGCATGTTGTGTTGTGTTGTTGGATACCCGAGTAGCAGCGGGCTCGTGGAATCTGCTGTGAATTTGCCGGGACCACCCGGTAAGCCTAAATACTTAGTGTGACCGATAGCGGATCAAGTACCGTGAGGGAATGGTGAAAAGTACCCCGGGAGGGGAGTGAAATAGTACCTGAAACCGTGTGCTTACAATCCGTCAGAGCCTGATTTGTTTGGGTGATGGCGTGCCTTTTGAAGAATGAGCCTGCGAGTCAGCGGCATGTCGCGAGGTTAACCAGTGTTGGGTAGCCGTAGCGAAAGCGAATCCTAATGAGGGTGAGTTAGTGGCATGTCCTGGACCCGAAGCGGGGTGATCTACCCATGGCCAGTGTGAAGCAGCAGTAAGATGCTGTGGAGGCGCGAACCCACTTAGGTTGAAAACTGAGGGGATGAGCTGTGGGTAGGGGTGAAAGGCCAATCAAACTCCGTGATAGCTGGTTCTCCCCGAAATGCATTTAGGTGCAGCGTCGTGTGTTTCTTCCTGGAGGTAGAGCTACTGGTTGGTTGAGCGGGACCACAATCTTAGCAATGTCAGCCAAACTCCGAATGCCGGTGAAGTTAGAGCACGGCAGTGAGACTGCGGGGGATAAGCTCCGTTGGTCGAGAGGGAAACAGCCCAGATCGCCGGTTAAGGCCCCTAAGAGTGTACTAAGTGGGAAAGGATGTGGGATCGCGAAGACAGCCAGGAGGTTGGCTTAGAAGCAGCCATCCTTGAAAGAGTGCGTAATAGCTCACTGGTCGAGTGGTTCTGCGCCGACAATGTAGCGGGGCTCAAGTACACCGCCGAAGCCGCGGCAATCAACTCCTTTTGGGGTTGGTTGGGTAGGGGAGCGTCGTGCACGTGTTGAAGCACCCGGGTAACCGCTGGTGTGGAATGTGTGCGAGTGAGAATGCAGGCATGAGTAACGAATGACATGTGAGAAACATGTCCGCCGGATGACTAAGGGTTCCTGGGTCAAGCTAATCTTCCCAGGGTGAGTCGGGACCTAAGGCGAGGCCGACAGGCGTAGTCGATGGACAACCAGTTGATATTCTGGTACCCGTATATGCGCGCCCAATGATGAATCCATGATACTAACCACCCACAAACACACTGATTACTACTTGTAGTGTTGGTGTGCGCGTGCGTGGGATCTGAGTGGGTAGTAGTCAAGTGATGGGGTGACGCAGGAAGGTAGCCAAGCCACTTAGTGGATTGTGGTGTAAGCGTGTGGCCCGCAGAATAGGCAAATCCGTTCTGCATAGAAGGGTGAGGCGTGATGCGTACCCACATGTGTGTGGGGATGTTGGTGATCCTATGCTGCCGAGAAAAGCCTCTAGCGAGTGCATATATGGCCCGTACCCATAACCGACACAGGTGGTCAGGTAGAGAATACTAAGGCGTTCGGGTGAACTGTGGTTAAGGAACTCGGCAAAATGCCCCCGTAACTTCGGGAGAAGGGGGACCACTGCTGGTGACAAACTGGTTGAGCTGGTGGTGGTCGCAGAGAATAGAGGGAAGCGACTGTTTATTAAAAACACAGGTCCGTGCGAAAACGTGGAAGTTGATGTATACGGACTGACGCCTGCCCGGTGCTGGAAGGTTAAGAGGACCTGTTAGCAACACTTGTGTTGCGAAGCGGAGAATTTAAGCCCCAGTAAACGGCGGTGGTAACTATAACCATCCTAAGGTAGCGAAATTCCTTGTCGGGTAAGTTCCGACCTGCACGAATGGCGTAACGACTTCCCTGCTGTCTCAACCACAGGCCCGGTGAAATTGCACTACGAGTAAAGATGCTCGTTACGCGCGGCAGGACGAAAAGACCCCGGGACCTTCACTATAGCTTGGTATTGGTGTTTGGTTCGGTTTGTGTAGGATAGGTGGGAGACTAGGAAACCGCATCGCTAGGTGTGGTGGAGTCGTTGTTGAAATACCACTCTGATCGGATTGAGCACCTTAACCTTGGCCCATGATCTGGGTTGGGGACAGTGCCTGGTGGGTAGTTTAACTGGGGCGGTTGCCTCCTAAAAAGTAACGGAGGCGCCCAAAGGTTCCCTCAGCCTGGTTGGCAATCAGGTGTTGAGTGTAAGTGCACAAGGGAGCTTGACTGTGAGAGTGACAACTCAAGCAGGTACGAAAGTAGGGACTAGTGATCCGGCACCTACGAGTGGAAGTGGTGTCGCTCAACGGATAAAAGGTACCCCGGGGATAACAGGCTGATCTTCCCCAAGAGTCCATATCGACGGGATGGTTTGGCACCTCGATGTCGGCTCGTCGCATCCTGGGGCTGGAGTAGGTCCCAAGGGTTGGGCTGTTCGCCCATTAAAGCGGCACGCGAGCTGGGTTTAGAACGTCGTGAGACAGTTCGGTCTCTATCCGCCGCGCGCGTTGAAACTTGAAGAAAGCTGTCCCTAGTACGAGAGGACCGGGACGGACGTACCTCTAGTGTGCCAGTTGTCACGCCAGTGGCATAGCTGGTTAGCTACGTACGGAAGGGATAACCGCTGAAAGCATCTAAGCGGGAAGCCTGTTCTAAGATGAGGTTTCACTTGAGGTGCCCGGAAGACTACCGGGTTGATAGGCCAGAGTTGCAAACACAGCAATGTGAGAAGACGACTGGTACTAATACACCAACAAACAACCCCAAAACAAAACACAAAACACAACAAACAAAACACAACACCGCGTCCACTACACAGTCACTGACACAACACAAACACCCACAACACACACAACCCAAAAAAATGTGTCGGTGGTCATAGCGTCGGGGACACGCCCGGTCCCATTCCGAACCCGGAAGCTAAGCCCGACAGCGCTGATGGTACTGCAAACGGGAGTTTGTGGGAGAGTAAGACACCGCCGACCAAAAACTTCAATCGAGTAGGGTGCCGGGTTTCCCGGCAGCCCTCTCACACCACCGTACGTGCGGTTCATCGCATACGGCGGTTCCTTACACCAATACAGAGTATTGACTGTGCTTATAGTTCCAATACGCCACGGCTGATACGAGGTTCTGGTCATTCCAATACGCATTAGTAAGCGTGGTTGTAAGCACCCACGAGCCAGCGATACGCCAGTAGGACTTACTGGTATTAGCCCACTCATAGGCCTTTTGTTTATCCACACCCAAGCGGCAGAGGTTCCGTATCCGCGTTCGGATACGTTTCCACTGCTTCCATACGCACATCCGCAGTCGACGACGAAGATGCTCATCCAGCCGGTTAAGAAACACCTTCGCATCCGCCAACGCGAAATAACCAAGCCATCCACGCAAATATTTGTTTAACCGGTCAATGCGATACTCCATCGACACCGACCACGATCTTGCCGTAAGCTCTTTCACTCGGGCTAAAACCCTCACCTTCGTGGCCTTAGTAAGTCGAAACCGATACTGATCACCACGAACCAGATAGAACCCATAGCCTAAAAGCTCCGCCTTAATCGCATGACAAATAGTGGACTTCTCCTGATTAACCCGCAGCTTTAACTTCCCCTCCAGAAACTTCCCAGACTGGGCAAGCGCACGCTGCGCAGCACGCTTGGAACGAACAAAGACCCGAATATCATCAGCATAACGAACAAACTTCGTGCCCTTAGATGCAAGATAATGATCAAAATCATCCAACATGATATTGCTCAACAACGGCGATAACGGTGACCCCTGCGGAGTCCCTGCATCACTACACCGAACAACACCATCAGCCATAATCCCAGCGTTTAAATACGCCCGAATAAGCTTCAACACGCGCTTATCGTCAACCTTACGAGCCACCCTCGACATCAACATGTCGTGATTAACCGTGTCGAAATACTTCGACAAATCAACCTCAACAACCCACACATACCCCTCGTTAAGAAACCCACGTGCGGTCTTTAACGCCATATGTGCGCTACGTTGAGGCCTGAAACCAAAAGACACAGGCACAAACCCCACATCAAAGATAGGCGTAAGTACCTGCGCGATCGCCTGACAAATCACACGATCAACAACAGTCGGAACACCAAGCATACGCCAACCACCCGAAGGCTTTAGGATCATCACCTCACGAACCGGCAACGGCTTATACGTTCCCGCGTCAAGACGCTCACGAATGCCACTCCAGTGTTCACGCAGATAAACGTCAATATCCTCAACACCTACCCCGTCCACACCAGCAGCACCCTTATTCGTCTTAACCCGCTCTAATGCAGTGCGGAGATTGCCACCTGAAAAGACTTGATCCCACAGATCAGCACCCGCACCAGTTGACACTTCCCCTACATCGGCAGACACACAACTAAGCACACCATGGCTATCGTCGGGATTCACCCTATCCTCCCCATAATGCCCACACACACGTGGTTGGCAGCTTTCACCGTTATGCATAACTACAATCCAGGTTCCATACTCAACAATGTAAAGTTCAGTCCTTCCTCGCTCACCCACCATAAGGGCTACCGCGGACCGCGGTGTCTCCCACGAGTACTATGACCTCGGCTGACTCCTACCACACCAACCCACAACAGGGCTTACCACACCTACTTGGCACAGTCTGTGACAGGCCTCCCCGATTAAGAACATGCTCTTTCCTCCTACAACCGCCACATCTACACACTAACCACTTCGATGGAACAGGCTTCGACTTCTTCGGCAGCCTTACCCAGATCAGCGCGCCTTATATGTGATTCGTATACCTCGGTGCAGGATTTCGCTTGAAGCTTCCTCCCCACAACACCTCACGATGCTGCAGTTGCCATCAGCTACATAGTTAAACCACCTTCACTATCAGGGACTCACACCCTTAAGAACATGCCCATGTCGGGCGAACCAACAAAAGCCCACCCCCACAAAGGGTGGGCTTTTGACATATAAACAGTGAAAAAATACTCAGCGAAGGCGCTAAGGCCTTCGCAACAGCAACAAAACTACGACACAGCCCACGACGTCGACAAGCTCAAATCTCGCGATGAACAAAACACCCGCTGCTGACCCGACAACGGATCAGTAAAACGCAACTCGCGGGAAATCAAATGCATCGGCGTAGAAAAATCCTCATAATTCTCCGGCAACACAACAGGATACGCAGGATCGCCCAAAATCGGAACACCCGCCGCCCACATATGAATCCGCAACTGGTGAGTACGCCCCGTCAACGGCTTCAGCTCATACACCGCCTGATCCGGGATATCACCATGCATGCGACGCAACTGAGCCATCATCGACGCATCACACTCAGTCACAGACTCAACCCGCGTAATCGCATTTACCTCACCGGGCACAATCTCACCCTGTACCTGACCGGCAACCTTCTCCATCCGGTGCTCCCACACCGTGCCAGCAGCAACATTAGAACGCGCAGCAACAGCAACATAAGTTTTCTGCGCTAAACGCTGCGCAAACAACTCCTGATAGGGTCCGCGCGCCGCAGCATGCTTGGTAAACACCAGCACGCCGCTGGTGAGACGATCAAGACGATGCGCCGGGGCAAGGTCATTATTTCCTGTCAAACGACGCAACTGCACTGTCGCAGTCTGCGTAATATGCTTTCCGCGCGGCATCGTTGCAAGATACGGGGGCTTATCGACGACGTAAAGATGCTCATCTTCAAAAATCAGCTCACAGCGATACGGCACCTCCACCTCAACCGCAGGCATTCGGTAAAACCACACATCAGTACCCGCCTGCAGCACCTCCTGCGGCGAAAGCGGTTGATCTTCAGGGAAGAAATTGCGGCGCACCTCGCCACGACGAAACGCCTCCAGCAATTCCTCCTGGGTATCGTCTGGATGCTGATGACGCTGAGTAGTTTTGAGCATCCACACAAAATCAAAGGCAGATACCCCAGCATATTCCTCAGGAACCCTAGCCCTCGTTGGATTTAAACCCTCCCTCACGGGAAGGGGTGGACGGCGACGGGGGCGCTTAGTGCGCGCGGGATTTTCCTGCATAAATAATAATCGTACACACCCACCTTGATGCCAAAAATCGTAACAAATATCCCCAGAAACCAGATAAAGTTTTTAAGAAGTATTTCAGATACGCACGCGTACGCATACAGCTGTTTCGAAGGAGCTATGAACCCATGGATATTAATGCGATGATCGAACCGATCCTCAAATTTTTCTCCGAAGGCATCGGGGCCGTTATCGCCTCCATTGCCAAAGCAATCTACCAAGCGCTCTACCCAGCGAACGCACCTGCTGCTACCACTGATCTGGCAGCAAACCCACCTCGTTAAAAGCCCTGCCTATCACCGGTTATCTCTTTTTAACCTCGAGATAACCGGTTTTCTTATACCCGATGTTAGTCATGCAGGCAGAAATGAAGCGGGTACACTGGGTAGTGAATGACAATTGAATACGGGACAACCGGTTCTTTGTTCGCGCACGTTAAACGCATAAGACAAGTGTTGAGTAGGGTCACAATCATCACTGCTGTGTTCCCCTTGCGCGAAAGGGGGGAGATTGACAGTGAAACCTACCAAAACAATGCGTGATAGGGCAGACTAAGATGCGTGCATGCGCGCGGAATTCCGGGGAATTCCTTCCAGCTGTTCACTATGAGAAAGGTAAGCACATGACCACCGAAAACATCGTCGTTGTTGCTGTTGATGGCTCCACCGCCGCCACCAACGCAGTGCGTTGGGCGGCAAATACCGCCGCGAAACGCGGCGTACCGCTACGACTAGCCTCCAGTTACACCATGCCCCAGTTCCTCTACGCTGAAGGAATGGTGCCTCCTCAAGAGCTATTCGAGGAATTACAAAAAGAAACCATGGACATCATCGAAGCAGCGAAAGCAGTTGCTCTCGAAGTGGCCCCCGACATTAAGATCGGATACACCGTTGCTGAGGGCACCCCGATCGATATGCTGCTTGAAATGAGCGAGTCGGTTTCTATGATTGTTATGGGTTCCCGAGGCCTTGGCGGACTATCCGGCATGGTAATGGGTTCGGTTTCCGCAGCTGTAGTCTCCCACGCGAAGTGCCCAGTCGTGGTCGTTCGCGAAGACAATATTGTTACCGAGGAATCGAAGTACGGTCCAGTCGTTGTGGGCGTGGACGGTTCGGAGATTTCCCAAAAGGCCACCGATTTCGCCTTCGCTGAAGCTCAGGCACGTGGCGCAAAGCTGATTGCAGTCCACACTTGGATGGACATGCAGGTACAGGCTTCGCTTGCGGGTCTTGCTGCAGCCCAGCAAGAGTGGAACGTGGTGGAAGATGAGCAGACCAAGCTGGTGGAAGAACTCCTTGCTCCTAAGCTGGAGAAGTACCCAGACGTGGAAGTGGAAATGGTGATCACCCGCGACCGCCCCATTCGCGCCTTGGTGGAGGCATCCAAGGGCGCGCAGCTTTTGGTCGTAGGCTCCCACGGCCGCGGTGGTTTCCGCGGTATGCTGCTTGGCTCCACTTCCCGTGCGCTGCTGCAAAGCGCACCATGCCCCATGGTCGTGGTACGCCCAACAAAGTAGTTTCCTTAAAAAATCTTGATTACTTGCCCATTCCCCTCACGTGAATTTTTATTTCAGTGAGGGGAATGCGTGTGTGAGCAGTGATTCCACCAACGAAAGGCGCAGGGGAGGGGGATTTCGTGGAAAGTGGGGGTGTGCAAGGCGGTGAACACGTGTTCCTTTGGGGGCGTATTCGAAGATTTTGACGTCCACTGTGCCGACACCCGAGGTTGACATGAGTGTGTGTTTGTGTGGGGAGGTGTAAAAACGACAAAAATTACTGAATGAATTTAAATGTTCTATGGTGGGGTTTCTGTGAAAAAGAACACCTTTTCATTAATTGTTATCAATTTGTTGTCGCAATCACGAAAGAAGCACCTTTAGAGTGGGGTTAATCCATGCGCGGGGCTAACCACGCTCAGTGCATCTACTCTCCACAATTCGTGGGCACTGCAATCGAGATGCGGACTATCCACATCACGGGCATGGAGAGAAGGAAACGAACATTTGTACACAAAGGAGAAGTAGTACATCATGCCTACTCTAGGGCTCATTGGCTGGATCGTTATCGGTGGACTTGCAGGTTGGGTTGCCTCCAAAATTAAAGGCACTGACGCGAGCCAAGGCATTATCTTAAATATTGTTGTTGGTATTCTCGGTGGCTTCTTGGGCGGCTGGATCTTAAGTCTGTTTAATGTTGACGTTGCTGGCGGTGGGCTGATCTTCAGCTTCCTCACCTGCCTTCTGGGTGCGGTCATCTTGCTCACCATTGTGCTGAAGCTACGCAAATAGTTCACAGCGAACCATTCTTAGTCCGGGGAGTTGCGCTAATCACGCGGCTCCCCGCGTTCCGTCTCATGGGATACTGGGCTGGGCATTTCGCAAAAAATAGACTAATCTGTTCAGTTGGAGAGTGCGAACTTAAGAAAGCACTCAGCGACTGACATCTAAAGGAGCTTTTTCAGGCAATGCCTACTGCAAAGTCAACGGGCGCGAAGGCGGCGGGGCGACGACGCAACCGCCCCACCCCACGGCAACGACTGCTCGACAGTGCTACACATCTTTTCACCACTGAGGGTATCCGTGTGATCGGTATCGACCGGATCTTGCGCGAAGCTGACGTTGCAAAAGCATCACTGTACTCACTGTTCGGTTCAAAAGATGCGTTGGTGATTGCGTATTTGGAGGCAATGGACGACAAGTGGCGTGAAGAATACGCACAGCGCACAGCGCATATGCACGATCCGCAGGAGAAAATCCTCGCCTTTTTTGACCAGTCGATCGAAGAAGAACCCGGCAAGGAGTTCCGTGGTTCGCATTTCCAAAACGCGGCTACCGAGTATCCCCGCCCCGAAACGGAAGCTGAGCATGGGATTATTCACGCAGCCCGCCAGCATCGAGAGTGGCGTTTGAATACGCTCACGGAGCTGCTGACAGAAAAGAACGGTTACCCTGGTCGCAATCAGGCGCATCAGTTGCTTGTGCTTCTCGACGGCGGGCTTGCGGGTGCGCGACTCACCCACAGCGTGGAGCCACTCAAACTAGCCCGCGATTTAGCGGTACAGCTACTGGCAGCACCTCCTGCCGATTACGCTATTTAAACTATTCTCGCCCTTGATACTTATGGAAGTACCAAGGGCGAGAAGTTTTTAATCCTGTGCTTTAGCTTCGGAGCTGTGAGAAGACGATCCGCTGGATTCTTGAGTGCGTTCAGTTTCACCAGCTTCGGTTGTTGGTGGTGTTTCGGCTTCTTGTTCCGCCGCGCGCTTTTCTGCAGCGAGTTTTTCTTTGTGTGCTTTGGCTGCGGCCTCGCGTTCTTTCTTGAGCGCTTTGGCTGCGGCTTTTTTCTCTTTTTTCTCCGTAGCCGCATCGCGGAAGTATTGCCGTGAGGTGTGCCAATTATTTTGGTGTGTCTCAAACTTCCAGGGGGCGAGGATGAATCCGAGTACTGCGAGACGACCGAGCCAGCGCATTGTGCGTTTCTGCTTGGTATTCGCGATGCGCTGTGCGCGCTTTTCTAGCTGGAAGTCGATGAGTTCCTGCTCGTAGGGCAGCACACGGCGCAAAATGATGTAGATGACGACGTTTTGGATGAGTGTCCAAAAGTTATTGAGCACCCAATACATAGCAATAGCTGCGGGGATGGGGCCAGTCACACCGACAAAGATCAACATGATCGGGGTGAGCATGATGAATACCACCATCCAGCTCAGCATGGAAGCAGCCAACTTGGAATCATGGTCCATGGAAAAACGGTTGCGTACCGTCGAAATCGTAATATTGATTGAGGTGACCAAACCGGCGAGCACGATCAGGGGGAAGTTAAAGTTATTCACCGCGTAGGCGGTGGTTCCTACGTGTTCTAATTGCTCTGGGGTCATGGCGATATAGGCGGGCAGGCCGACGTTGCCAATTTTGGCTTCGAGGAAGCTTGAGACATCCGCGCTTGTGAGCAGCCCAATGGGGGCGTGTGTGGTTGAATCGAGACCTTCGGCGGGCCGGGCCATGCGCAGCAGTACTTGGTACAAACCCAAAAATACGGGGATTTGAATAAGTGGCGGGATGCAGCCGGCGGATACCTTGTACCCGTAGTCTTTGCGCACCTGTTTTTGTCGCGCAGCCATCTCTTTGAGTTTTTCGGGATCGACTTCGGTGGCGTATTCCGCGTTGATGGCTTCGACGTGCGGGCGCATCATGGTGGAGATGCGACCTGATTTGAGGATCATCCACTGGAGGGGGGCAATAATTCCGCGCACAACCACGATGAGTCCCACGATGGAATAAATCCATGCGGCGGAATCGTTGAGTCCAAGCAGGGAGTGGAAAAACAGGTGCCAGAGTTTCATTACTCCGGAGACGGGATAAATGAAAATCTCAAGCATGTTAGATGAAAGTATCCTTCTAAAAGTCTAAATGTGGTGGTTATCGTTGGCAGTAACTACACTATCGGTATTGATGGTACGCGTTGGAACGAAGCCGTGAGAAACACCGCAGCGGAAAACCTTCCCATGCGTGCACTGTGAGAAAAGTAAAGGAGAACCATGGGTAGACACTCGGCCCCGGCGCAGCCAGCCGCCCAGAAGGGGAGGCGGGGGGAAGCAAAGCCCGAGAAACCTCGCTCACAGCGAGGGTTAAGCTTTTCGACAGTGCTGGGTGAAATCTTACTCACTGTAGGTGTCCTTGCTCTCCTATTTGCTTTCTACGAGTCCTACTGGACCAATATTGCATCAGCGAAATTACAAGCTGAAGCAAGCCAGAAGCTGGATGACGAATGGAAAGAAGAATCCATGCGGGCAAACCCGCGCCAAAAACTCCAGCCGGAACTTGGTACCGCTTTTGCCCGCATGTACATTCCCACCTTCGGCAGCGATTTTAATTTCGCCATCGTGGAGGGCACAGCTGACGCCGACCTCATCGCCGGCCCTGGCCACTATGCGGACACCCAAATGCCAGGCCAGCCAGGAAACTTTGCGGTGGCAGGTCACCGAGTGGGCAAGGGTGCGCCTTTTAACGATCTGGGGTCGTTGAAATCCTGCGATGCGATTGTGGTGGAAACCGTTGACACCTGGAACACCTACCGGATCTTGCCGATTGGGGTCGACGGTGATGCGCGTCGACAAGCTGCGCACGAATGCTTAAGCCCGCAGCAGGCAGAACGGGTCGCAGCGGGCGACTACTCCGACGTCCAAGGGCGCTACATCACCCTGCCAAGCGACGTGTCCACCATCGGGGCGAAACCAGGAATCTTGGGGCACCAAGCAAGCCCCGACCTCGAATCGATGATGACACTGACCACCTGCCACCCCCAATTTTCGAATGCTGAGCGCATGATCGTGCACGCCATGCTTGTCGAAAGCCACCCCAAAGACGGAACCTACCGCCCAGCAGCATTGGAGGAAAGCTAATGTACGGACTTTTATGGCGCGCACTGCCAGGGCCGGTCTGGGTGAAAGCACTGCTCGCCCTGATCATTCTGGCTGCCGTGTTCTTGCTGTTGATGGAAGTAATCTTCCCCTGGATCTCCCCGATGTTGCCTTATAACGACGTCGCCGTATAGCCCTAGACAAAACACCGCCCGCAGCAGAACGACTCCATGCTGCGGGCGGTGTTATTTTTAACTTATAAACCCAGATTCTTGATCGCTTCTTGGGCAATCAGCTCTGCTTTAAGCGACTGATCTTGATTGCTCCACACAATGACCGCCACCTTATCTTTTTGCACCGCATACACTGAACCGTCAGCATGTCCGCGGCGTCCCCCAGACCACCCATTGTCTTCCACCGGTTCAGTATCGGCAATCGGGGCAGCCCAATCCACCACATCCGTGGCCGAAGAAATGCTCTGCATGTTCCGCACAATCACCGTCACCTGTGGTTCTTCAGGATAGGACCAGAAAACGCAGGCTGGGGTATCGAAACGAGTATCAATTCCCTGACCGACCATGCGCTGGCCGTTTGTTTTAGCCACCCACTCTGAATCCAAATACGGGCAGTCGCTAAAACCGTGACGACCCTCAGCAACCTCCGGCAGGGCGTCGATAGGCAACCCGCTATCAAGTACAGGGGACTGCTCGGTTGTTGGCGCGGCAACAGTCGACGTATCAGGGGCAGCGGATGGTTCCGGTGTGCAGGCAACAAGGGTGCAGGAAGCGACAACAGCAACACCAACAGCGCAGCAATAGGCTGCACGGGAGCGAAAACGAGGTAATGTCACAGTCATGGATTCCAGCCTAGAGTCTCACGTAGAAGGTATCGAACCCAACACGCAGGGCACACACGACGCCTTAACCCGCGCAAAAAATCGCATGAAAAACACCGCCTCCGCCACACTCACGAACATCGCCGCCGGAGACGTCAACACCTACGATTCACAGCCCGGTGCCGCAGCTTATCGCCGCGCCATGACCGTGCTCACCGTCTTCTTGCTCGTGGCAGCACTCGCCGACGCCACCCGGCTGGGGCGTAACGACGCCATCATCGCCGTCGTTTTCAGCGCACTGTTCGCATTCGCCTACGCCATGGCCGTCACACGTGCCGACGACTCACTCTGGCTGAAACTCACCTGGCTTGCCGCCCTAACCATCGTGTGGGTGCTCATGCTACCCGTGGTGCAAGTCAGCGTCTACCTCGTCTTCCCCCTCTTCTTCCTCTATCTGCGCGTACTGCCAGACTACCGCGGCATGATCGCCGTACTCGGGGCGACCGCCGTTGCCATCTTAAGCTACCGCAGCCACCTGACCTACGGTGCCGTGATGGGGCCTGGCGTATCCGCGCTGGTTGTCATCGGCATCCACCTTGCCTTCCAAGCACTCTGGCGCGGGGCTAGGGAACGTGAAGCACTGATCGCGGAGCTGATCGAAACGCGCAGCCAACTCGCCGAAACTGAGCGCGCCGCCGGCATTGCCGCCGAACGCCAACGCATCGCACACGAAATTCACGACACCCTTGCTCAAGGCTTGTCCTCCATCCAGATGCTGCTGCGCGTCTCCGAGCAAGCAATCAACAAATCCTCCATGACTGAGGACGAAAAAATCGCACCCCTTAAACACATCGGGATCGCGCGACAAACAGCAGCCGACAACCTCCAAGAAGCCCGCGCCATGATCGCCGCACTCCAACCAGCAGCGCTGAGCAAAACCTCCCTCGAAGGTGCATTGCTGCGCGTGGCCGAAAGCTTCGTCGGGCCGGACTACACCATCACCGTCGACGGCGATGAACGGCAACTACCCATGAAAGTCGAAGCCGCCCTACTGCGCATCGGACAAGGAGCAATGGGCAATGTGGCCAAACATGCCTCCGCAACCCGCTGCGCAGTCACACTCACCTACAGTCCCGGCGAAGTACGACTCGATGTGGTCGATAACGGGGCCGGATTCGACCCCGCCGCAGTGGAGGATCGCCCAGCCGGTCTCGGACATATCGGCGTGAACGCGATGCGCCAAAGAGCAGCTGAACTGGGCGGAACTGTGGAACTGGAATCCGCGCCGGGCCAAGGAACTGCAGTCAGTGTCGCTATCCCCATTCCGGAAGAAAACTAACACATCTATGATGAATGGAAAGTTCTATCTTCAAGCCGTCGAAGGAATGGGCTAGAATCTCATACGAAGGTTAAGCTAAGTTTGGGTGGAGTAAGTTTTACGCTTCCCATGAATTCTCGCTTTGCCGAGAAAAATATGCTGAGCGCCGTGCTCAATGGGGGTGCCTCATGGATACCATGTGCACGTCTTAGTGTGGCACACGCTTGTGCCCATATAATCACCCACTCCTGTGCGATGAAAGGTCGGAAAAGAAGGTATGATTCGCGTTTTGCTAGCCGACGATCACGAGATTGTCCGTCTGGGGCTGCGAGCAGTGCTCGAAAGCGCCGACGATATTGAAGTGATCGGTGAGGTCGCTACAGCTGAGGCGGCTATTGCCTCGGCTCAAGCCGGCGGCATTGACGTGATCCTCATGGACCTGCGTTTCGGTGCGGGTGTTGAGGGCACGCGTCTGGCCACCGGTGCTGATGCCACAGCCGAAATTAAACGAACAATGAAGAAACCACCACACGTGCTGGTGGTGACCAACTACGACACCGACGCCGATATTTTGGGCGCTATTGAAGCCGGTGCACTAGGCTACCTGCTCAAAGACGCCCCACCGGAGGAGCTGATTGCAGCTGTCCGTTCGGCCGCCGAAGGGGATTCCACCTTGTCGCCGACGGTAGCTAATCGCCTCATGACGCGGGTGCGCACCCCGCGCACCAGCCTGACTCCACGCGAATTGGAGGTGCTGAAGCTGGTTGCTTCCGGTTCCTCTAACCGCGACATCGGCCAGATCCTACTGCTGTCGGAGGCGACCGTGAAAAGCCACTTGGTACATATTTATGACAAGCTTGGGGTTCGTTCCCGCACCTCAGCAGTCGCTGCAGCCCGCGAGCAAGGCGTGCTCTAAAACTACGGAAAGTTATTCCGTAGTAGGCAGACATTGAGATCTGAATTTCAGGTCAAAAAATATCAAGGCGTTTTCCTACCTCATCTGAGGAAGGAAAACGCCTTGATATACATTCACCCCTCGCGATTATTTACACCTCAGTGACGGGGAGGAAAGTCACCTCCACAGCACGGTGGCTGTGACTGTCGCAAGTAAGGGGGGATTGATAAACCGGCTACTGCTGGTTTATGGATTAGCAGCCAGGTAATCGTCGATGATCTGCTGAGATAGCTTGCCTCGCTCTGCTACCACAATGCCACGAGCGGCAGCCCACTCGCGCACAGCCTTCGGGCTGTAGTTTTGTGGCTCACGACGCTGGTTGGTGTCCTTGCGAGCATGAGCGAGGAATTCGGAGATGGACTCACGGAATTTCTCACAATTTGCAGAGGAAACATCCATGACATAACTGGAGCCATCAATGCTGAAACGAATGACGTGCACATCGTTTTCGTCTAACGGCTTGTTGTCAAGATCGTCGAAGACTTGGGTAATTTTACGGCGAGCCATGTGAATTCTCCTTCTATAGTATTTTGTTCCACAATTTATGCGCTGCACGAGCTGATCTTTTTTGTTTCTCTTTGAAGCCCTCCCCAATTGGGGCGCTTCCACAGTATACGTGATAGCAAATTCCGTGGAGGGCTAAAGACAACACAAAGGCCGAGAAAGTTGTATCTTGCAATAATTCAACCAGCTCTTATGACTATACCTTCGGCGTGAACCTAGGCTGTATTGGTGCCGGTGCAAATGATTCCAATACGCATTAGAAATTATTGAATTAAAGCACTATTTTTTTATCTCGATTAAGAGATACCGCTTAATAGGGCATCAAGGCAAAACATGGGTGTACTAAAAGGGGGTACTTTGTTGATGATAGTTGGTGATTCTTGGAGCAACCTGTTAAAAGTGCGGCGGAAATTGCTAAGAAATCCCAAGGTTGAACCAAATGAGGTCAAAACCGACGGTAGTGGGGGGAGGGGATATGCGAAAAAATGAAACCCCCCTTCATTATCTGTCATTTCTTTGATGGATCATTCATTGGAGGTGAATGTGGACAAAGAAAACAGTGCATTGAAGGAGGGGGGGATCAATCCCGTGTGCTTTTAAAGGCTACGGGAAAGTACTTCTTTGTTCAGTTCTTCAAGATCTGAATCAATAGCGCGGTGCGCACGTTTGCGTTGATCAGTGGTCATAAACTCGGCATTATCTACTGCGGCACGCAGCTCGTCGAGGCGATTATGCACATCTTTGCGATACCCGGCGGGTAAACCGAATTGGTCCACGCTTTTACGAAGCTGCGCAATCCGTGCCTTCAGTTCAGCGCCGTGGCCGGAGAATGCCGACAATTCATCCACGCTCACACCCAGTTTCTGGGCGCGGGATTGGTTCGCGCTTTCGCGAAACGCCACCACTGCGCGATAAATCAAAGGCAAAGCTAAGGGAGCTAATGCACGAATTGCGGCGGAATAGCGCAGTACTTTCTTGGCATTAAAACGGCCTTCGCGTAGCTGGTCAACGGCAGCTTTTGCCATCTTTTCTTCGTGCTTGCGGCGAGCCTGGAGGGTTTTGTGTTCGTGCTTGAGTAGTTTGCGTTCGTGGTTGGCGAGAAGTTTTTCCTGCTGCAATTTCAGCTGTGCGCCCCGTTTCACTTCTTCTCGTGCTCGCACCTTAGCAGCCTTGATGATGGCTTTCTTTTCGGCGCGGGCGCGACGGATGGCTTTGAAAAATCCCATGAGTTGTTTTCGAGCTTTCTTTTCTTGGATCGTTCCACCTTGTGACAGGTCTGATTCCACACTACCTTGCCGAGTCGCTTAGGCTTTGTTAGTTGTGGAGATTCGACGCACCTTACACCCGCAAGATTTGGTTGGCTGCCGCTATCGGCGCGTGCTCACGCACGTCTTGCCTGATATCCCGCCGACCGATGCGTCTGTGGCACGCCGTCTTCGGCTGGAGCACAGCAGGGCACAGATTATGGCTTTGCTGCCTACTCGCCCAGAAAAGGGGGATAATCGCCACTTTAGGCGCATCGATCTTGAGCCTGCGTCGGTGGAGGAGCGCTGGTTTGCCACGCTGGAGGCGATTGTGACTGGCGCGCATGTGATTACGAACGCGGTGGTGTCCGTGGTGGTCGATGATCAAGAAATTGTGGTGGAGATTGATGCGTTGGTGCGCCACGATTCTGTTGGCTATATGCCGGTGTTGATTACTAATCACCGGATTGCGCGTGCAGATGAGCATAAGACGATGAATGTGGTGGCTACCCGCCGGCTGGGGTTGGGGCGTGCGCACCGAGCGAAGTATCGACTCAAGCATCATGCAGCGGATACGTTTTCGTTGGCTGCTGCGGCTCGGGCTCTTGATGCGCTGGGTGTGGGCTGTCAGCGTGCGATTATTATTGGCCAGGATTTTGAGCGCGGCTTTGTTGTAGATACTGATTTGTTTCAGCAGGGTTTAGATCAAGCGCTCGCTCAGCCGGTTCCTTTTGCTCCGCATCGGGTGAAGGAGTGCGGTCATTGTCGGTACTGGCCGCAGTGTGAGCAGCAGTTGCTTGCGGTGGATGATATTTCGTTGCTGTTTTCTGGCGAGAAGTCGTGGGAGTTGAAAAAGCAAGGTATTGCTACTGTTGCGGCGCTCGCGCAGTGCTCCTCCCCGGTGGAGGATGTTGCGCTTGCGCGTGCTTATGTGGGCAATCGCAAGTTGTTGAAGAAGCAGGATGCGGTGTCTGCCCCGCGTTTTGATGTGGAGATTGATATTGATGTCGAGGCGTATTTAGATCGCGGAGCCTACTTGTGGGGTGTTTTTGATGGCAGTTCCTATCATCCTTTTGTGACGTGGGATGAGCTGGGTTCGGAGGCTGAGGCGAGAAATTTCGCCGAGTTTTGGCAGTGGTTACGCGAACGTATCAGCAAGGCGCGTGCGGCTGGGCAGTCGGTGGGTGTGTTTTGCTATTCGGCGAACGGGGAGAATCACTGGTTGCGGTTTTCTGCGAAGCGTTTTGCCCAGTTTCGTGCGTCGATTCCTGGTGTTCCCAGTGAGGAGGAGGTTAGTGAGTTTATTTCTTCGCCGCTGTGGATTGATGTGTTTGCGCTTGTGCGCCGCCAGTTGCTGGGCACGCATGGGTTGGGTTTGAAAACGGTGGCGCCGGTGGCGGGTTTTTGTTGGCAGGTTGATGATTTGGATGGGGAGGCTTCGGTGAATCTCTATTTAGAGGCGACCCGTGCGCTCACATCCGCGCAGGGGGCTGATGCTGCTCGTGAAGCGTTGCTGACGTACAACAGTGATGATTGCCGTGCGACTGCGCGGGTGCGGCATTTTCTTGCCGACGGCGCGCCGGGTGTGTCGACCTGCGCCGAGTTGTGCATGGATTAGGGCAGCAAAAAGCGTTGCGAC
This sequence comes from Corynebacterium felinum, assembly GCF_030408755.1. Lineage (NCBI taxonomy): Bacteria > Bacillati > Actinomycetota > Actinomycetes > Mycobacteriales > Corynebacteriaceae > Corynebacterium > Corynebacterium felinum. The sequence continues at coordinate 3,066,310 of NZ_CP047209.1, read as the reverse complement.
GACCACACGTGGCGACGTCGCAACGCTGCGGTTGTTAGTTGATGCCGCATGCCACGCCGGTGGAGTGGTGCGGGCAGTAGCCCTGAGGATTCTTGTGGAGGTACTGCTGGTGTTCGTCTTCGGCGAGGTAGAACTCGCCCGCCGGGGTGTTGCTCAAAGTCTCCACCTCGGTGGTGATGGCGCCAAAGCCTGCGGCGGCGAGTTTGGGCGCGTAGTCGGCAATGATCTCGCGTGCGCGTAGTGCCTGCTGATCGGTGCGGGTGTAGATTGCGGAGCGGTATTGGGTTCCCACATCGTTGCCTTGGCGGAAGCCTTGGGTGGGGTCGTGCGCTTCTAGTGCGCGGGCGATGACCGCATCGAGGCTGATGATCGAAGGATTGAATACGACTTGGACTACCTCGGTGTGATTGGTGCGCCCGGTGCATACTTCGCGGTAGGTGGGGTTTTGGGTGATGCCTCCGGCGTAGCCGACTGCGGTGGATTCCACTCCGGGGGTTTCCCAGAATATTTTTTCTGCACCCCAGAAGCAGCCCAAGGCAACATAAATGATTTCTTGATCATCTCGCCAGCGCCCGGTGATGGGGGTATTGAGTACCGCGTGTGGGGCGGGGTTTTTGAGCACTGCGTGCTTTCCGCCGCGAAGTGCTTGTTCGTCGCTGACGAGTTCGCGGGGTTTGCCGAAGAGGAATCCCATAGTGTTTTTCTTCATCCTTTCATTGCTGTGGGCTTTGCGCCGAGCGTACCAGTGCCGGGGTTTTATGCTCACCAACACGCGATACTCAGGGGCACACACTGTATGACAGTGCGGTTTATGGCAGTGTGCTTAATGACAGTGCGCTTACTATTCGTGTGCTGTGTTTCAACGATGAGCACCGACGACTTTATTCCCAGTGCTACTTCGCCCTTGGTTGTAGGGGTCAGGCACGTGTGGTTTTCTTCTGTGCGGGCTGGCTGTGGTTGCCCCACCGTGTTTGTGGTGGTCCTAGGGGGTTTGATTTTTTAGTGTGGTTTGTCATTGGTGAGGCTTGGTGGTGGCCAATCGTTGCGTAAATCGCATTCTGGCTTATCATGGCTATAGCGCGCCATCCGTCGCATCTGGGAGTGTGTGACTGCCGCTTCCTGTGTTTTTGTGACATGTGTGTGAAAGTTTTCCACCCTAGGGCTTTGGCATACAGGTGTTGGACGCACAGTAGTGTGCGTGAAGGAAGCTGGACATTTCCAGAATGTTTGCGGTTGTGTGCGCGGGAGTTATTAACAACGAAAGGACACCTGCATGGCTAAGTATGAACTTCCTGCGCTTGAGTATGCTTACGACGCACTCGAGCCACACATCTCGGCTGAGATCATGGAACTGCACCACACCAAGCACCACCAGAACTACGTCAATGGCGCAAACGCTGCCCTTGAGAAGCTGGCTGATGCTCGTGCGAACGGCTACATCGGTGTTGCAGTGACCGCACTGTCGAAGGATCTGGCATTCAACCTTGGTGGCCACACCAACCACTCTTTGTTCTGGAAGAACCTTTCCCCGAATGGTGGCGGTGTCCCAGCAGGTGAGCTGGCAGCTGCTATCGACCGCGATTTCGGTTCCTTCGACCTGTTCAAGGCGCACTTCAACGCTGCAGCTTTGGGCCTTCAGGGCTCCGGCTGGGCTGTGCTGGCTTACGACAAGGTTGGTGAGTGCCTCGTGATTGAGCAGATGACCGACCAGCAGGGCAACCTGTCCATTGATTTGGCTCCGCTGTTGCTGCTCGATATGTGGGAGCACGCTTTCTACCTCCAGTACAAGAACGTCAAGGCAGACTATGTTGAGGCTGTCTGGAACGTCTTCAACTGGGATGAAGTTGCCGCTCGTTTTAACGCTGCAACCAACTAATTCACACACACCACCTCATTCGGTGCGCCACGCTTTCAGGGTATAAGCGCACTGACTTTGCTAGCGGTGGACATAATTCCCCTGTGTAGAGCAACGTTACGCAGGGGAATTGTGCTGTTTGAAGGGCTTATCACCACAGGTATTTCTTGAAGCACCATGTAAAGTTGCAGGTCATTATTGCTAAGTTGGAAGGGGTGTAAACAACAAGCAATGCACACACCATGGTGTGCAGAGAGCAGGCGGCAATGAACCAGCCGAAAGGGCTGACAGCAGGTACCCACCAGTACCGGATGGCGGTTGCTGCCCTCCTATGTGCAGGTCTGGCCACGTTCAACTCGCTGTACACCACCCAAGCGCTGATGCCTCGACTGGTGCAGGAATTTTCAGTCAGCCCCTCACTCGCCGCCCTGACACTATCGGCAGCCACAGGCGCATTGTCGCTGGCTGTGGTGCCCGCGAGCGTGCTCAGCGAAAAGATCGGCCGGGGTCGCATGTTGGTCGGATCAGCGATCCTTGCCACGGTGGTGGGGCTGATGGTGCCGGTGGCGACGTCGATAAGCATGCTGATTGTGCTGCGCGCACTGCAAGGCGTGTTCATCGCCGGGGTGCCCGCAGTAGCAATGACCTGGCTCAGCGAAGAGATCACCCCCAAAGACCTCACCAAAGCAATGGGGCTGTATATTGCGGGCACATCAGTCGGCGGCATTAGCGGACGCCTCATCCCCAGCGTGGCGCTGACCTGGGTGAGCTGGCAAACCGCGCTCGTGCTCAGCGCCACCTTCGCCCTGCTCGCAGCCGTACTCATGGCTGTTCTTCTGCCCGCCCAACGCAACTTCACTCCGCACCGCGTCACCTTCACCGGCGAGTTCCGCGCCATGCTCACCCACCTACGCACCCTGCCCCTGCTGCTCATGTTCGCCTCAGCATTCCTGTGCATGGGAGTGTTCGTTTCCCTCTACAACTTCGTCGGCTTTCGCCTCATCCACCACTTCGGGCTTGACGACGCCCACGTCGGCCTCCTCTTCCTGCTCTACCTCTTCGGCACCCTCTCCAGCACACTCGCTGGGCGCGCAAATAGCCGCTTCGGCCACGGGATCACCGCAACAGCAGGCAGCATACTCATGGTCATCGGCCTCGCGCTCACCATGGGGTCTATCATCAGCCTGACCATTGGGCTGGTCATCTTCACCGCCGCATTCTTCCTCGTGCACTCCACAGCCTCCGCCGCGGTTGGACTGTTAGCCTTAACCCACCGCGCCGAAGCCGCCAGTATGTACGTATTCAACTACTACATGGGCTCCTCCATTCTCGGCTGGATCTCAAGCTTCATTTTCGACGCCTTCTCCTGGTACGGATTCACAGCCTGGCTCATGGGATGGACCACCCTTCTTGTCGGCTGCTGCATCGCAACCCTCATACTGTGGCCCAAACCCACGCGCTAACACACCTGGCAGCACACACCTTCAATTCATGAGCGAACATGGCTGGATTAAAGTAGACACCAGCGAGTTTTTGATGCGCACCACGGTTACACACACTTCTTCACATCATGTTTTCACATCATGACTACCACTGATTCTGCGAACGCCACCGAAGACGACAACACGAACACACCACCTGCCGCACCCTCGACAACAACACCCGCGGCGGCGTCGACACGCACTCAGCGTGTACCACGCCACCACTGGAACCGGCGCGCCCTGCTGCCCATCACAGCCTGGATGATCGCACTCGTGCTCGTCTCACTCGTGCACTGGGCAATCCCCGGGCATCGCTGGCTGCTCATCCACATGTTCACCCTCGGCGTGCTCACAAACGCAGTGCTTGTATGGACGCACTATTTCACCGAAAAATTCCTCCACCACCGCCACGCCGACACCACGCGCCGCTGGCATAAGCGCCGCATCATCGCCTTCAACATCGCCATCAGTGCCACCCTTATAGGGCAGATACTCACACCCAGCTGGGCGCCCGGGTGGGCCATCACCGCCGCCGGATCAGGCGGCATCGGACTCGTCCTCATCGCGCACACATACAGCCTCAGCAGCCACTACCGCGCACAGCATCACGAGCAACGCTACGCAAGCGCCGTACTCGCACACATCTACTCCACACTCTTCTTGACCCTCGGGGTGGGCGTGGGCGCGATCGCGGCGCACGATATGGGCGACCCCCTCCACAGCCAGCTGCGACTAGCGCACCTAAACTTAAGCATTCTCGGATTCATCGGACTCGCCGCGCTTGGAACCCTCACGGTGCTCTTCCCCGCGATCTGGCGCACCCGCGCACCCGCCCCCACAAACGGCGGCATCAGCATCCTCGCCCTCGGTGTGGTGATCGCCGCAACCGGCTTCCTGCTCGGGCACAGGATTGTTGCAGTCGCCGGACTCCTGCTCTACCTCGCCGGGCTTTTCGACGCCGCCCTCGGCTGGTCCCGCTGCATCAACATCATTGTGAAAGACCCCCGCGACCGCATCACCTTCGCCGCCTCAAGCACCCTGTGCGCACCGCTGTGGCTGATCGGCGCACTCATCACCTTGATCCACAGCACCCTCACCGCCGACACCATCGCCACAATCACCCTACCAACCACCAGCGTGCTCGTCGGATTTGCCGCCCAACTACTCATCGGTGTCATGAGCTACCTGCTCCCCACCACCCTCGGCGGCGGACCCAAAGCCGTGCGCACCGGGCAGACAGTTTTCAACCGCGCCGGGCTGTTTCGCAGCACCCTGATCAACATCGGCCTCATCATCTGGCTTGTCACCGACAATTCGTGGCTGCGGGTCGTCTCCTCGCTGCTCGTCTTCGGATCACTAGCCATCTTCCTCATCCTGAGCCCACTAGCCGTGCGCGCCCAGCATGGCGTAGTTCGGGGCACACGTCTACCACTCACCCTGCCTGCCACACCCCGCTGGGGCCAGATCACCGCAGCACTCGCCGTTCTTGCCTTCATCATCGCCAGCTTCGGCGGCCTTCAAGCCCCTATCACCAGCGGCCCACCAGCACCGGCGACAAACGGCACCGCACATACTGCCGCGCGCACCGAAATCGCAGTCACCATGGGGGATATGGAATTCCAACCATCAGAACTAGCAGTACCCAAAGGTAACGAACTTATCCTCCACCTGCACAACACCGACACCCAAGCCCACGACCTGAAATTTACCAACGGTGCCAGGTCAGGACGCATCGAAGCGGGGGAAACTAGCACTCTTTACGTCGGTGCCATTACCGACACCACCGAAGGCTGGTGCACCATCGCCGGCCACAAAGCTCAAGGCATGACCCTTACTGTGAACCCCACAGCACCTCCCGCAGCCAGCGACGCGCCAACCAGCCCACAGTCACAGGTCGCACACCCCGACACCGTGCCCGTCGACAACGGCATCAACCCCACACAACAACCCATCAACAGGCGCTGAACCCTCTTAAAAACCACTACGCCCCATCACAAAGGAGGGGTGTGTGCGCACTAGCGCACCATATCCAATGTGCTCACCCGCCGATAACCCGGCACCTCAAAAGGTAGATCACTCGACTCAGGACCACGGTGAATATGCACAGCATTCATGCCAGCCTGAAGCGGACCCAGCACATCGTTGGGCACACTATCACCCACAACCAACACCTGATCAGCCGGGCACTGAAGCACACCCAGCACAATGTCATAGCAACGCTCCTGCGGCTTAGCCACCCCCAATTCCGCCGCCGCCAACATGAGAAAACGATCATCCCATAACCGTGCCCGACTCATCTTCGCCTGCTGCAAAGCACCTGTCCCATTAGTAAAAATCCCCACCCGTGCCCCCGACGCCACAGCCCGCTCCAACACCCCCGGCGCATCCGGGAAAGCCACAATCGATTCCTGATACAAATCCAAATACCGCTGATACATATCAAGAGCGTGCGCCGGATCTACATCAGGCTGGTGAAGAAACTCGCGGATACGAGCAACCCGCTGACCATCATAAGAAACAGTCCCCAACTCAAACTCACGAAACCACTTCGCCTCCAACTGTTTCCAACGCTCAACATCAGGTTCAATGCCCAACTCGTGCGCGAACTGATACGAAGCAGTCACCATCGCCTGCGTGTGATCAATAAGGGTATCGTCCAGATCAAACAAAATAACTGAATAATCCGCCAAGGAAGAATCACAAGAATACATAGAAACACCCTATCTGACCCACACACCCCACCACTTTCATTTCACCCACCCCCACCCACACACGCGCACACCTACCCTACTCATACACGCGCGCACTCAAAGCTGGGCATACAACAATAAAAGCCTGCTTGGAGCAAGCGACCCCTCACATGAAGGATCACCTGCCCCAAACAGGCACATGGTCGGGATAACAAGATTTGAACTTGCGACCTCTTCGTCCCGAACGAAGCGCGCTACCAAGCTGCGCCATATCCCGAAAGCTGCAATCACAGGTTAGTCCTTCAAACCCGCAACAGTAAAGCAAAGCCCCACAAAAACTGGGGTAAGAAATCTCACACCCAAAAGAACACCGCACAACTACTACACACAAGCGCCGAGAATCACGCGGATTTCTCCACCACTCGAATCACAGTCGCCGACGGACGGCAGAAAAAGCGGAAAGGCACAAACTTCGACCCACCCAAACCATTAGACACATGCATAAACATGTTCCCAAACCGGTGCAAACCCTGCACACGAGCACGATCAATACCGCAATTAGTCACCAACGCGTACGAACCCGGCAGACAAAACTGCCCGCCATGGGTATGCCCGGACAATGACAGCTGGTAGTTGTCGGCGTCGAAAAGCTCCAACACCCGAGGCTCAGGCGCATGCACCAACGCCAAAGACAGATCAGCATCCGGATTCGGCGCACCCGCAATCAACGAATAATCATCCAAATCATGATGCGGATCATCCACCCCAGCAGCAGCAACCCGCACACTGCCCACCTTAAACTCATGCCGCGCATGCGTGGCATCCAACCACCCATGCTCCATAAACGCCGCACGCATATCCGACCACGGCAACGCCACATCAGACACCTTGCGCTTCTTCCCCAACACATACACAAACGGATTCACCATACGCGGGGCAAAATAATCATTCGACCCAAACACAAACAACCCCGGGCGACGCAACAACGGCTCCAACGCCCGCAACACACCCGGAACCCCCTTGAGATCCGACAAATTATCGCCAGTATTAACCACCAAATCCGGATCCACCGACGCAAGCGAACGCACCCACTCCTGCTTCGCCACCTGGCCTGGAACCATATGCACATCCGAAATATGCAAAATCTTAAAACACTCCCGACCCCGCAACACCCCAGGTTCAAGAAGAGGAACAGTCACCTCCTTCAACTCAAAACGACGAGTCTCACGCCAACCCCACACAGCCCCTACAACACCCGCAACACAACTTGCGCCAACAAACAACCCAAAACGCTTCATACACTTGCTCACGCCTACCCACACTACACACCACACAAACCCAAAACACCCCAACCCCCACCAGCACCAAACCACCTGTGCGTAAGATAGAAAATTATGAGTGAGTTGAAGGCACAAATCCGACAAGACATGACCACCGCAATGAAAGCACGCGACAAACAGCGCACCGGCGCACTCCGCATGCTCCTAGCAGCCATCCAAACCGAAGAAACCGCAGGCACCAAGCACGAACTCAACGACCAAGAAGTGCTGAAAGTCATCGCCCGCGAAATCAAAAAGCGCAAAGAATCCGCAGAAGTCTACGCCGCGAACAACCGCCAAGAACTCGCCGACAACGAACTCGCCGAAGCCGCAGTGCTGGCCGAATACCAGCCCAAGCAGCTCAGCGACGAGGAAGTCACAGCACTCGTTGCCGTAGTAATTGACAACGTCCGCGCCGAACACGGCGAAGCCACCATGAAACAGATGGGGCAAATCATGGCCCAAGCCACCGAAAAAGCAGCAGGCGCAGTCGACGGCAAACGCCTCTCCAGCGCAGTACGCGCAGCGCTGAGCTAAAACCCAGCCACCACCCACACGCACACCCCATGCGTGTCACCACAAAATCCCTACCTATGTCCTCCACTTTCCCACCACACCACCTGCACCTTCGTGCAAGCGGTAGCGGAAGAAAAGTCGCGGAAAGGTAGGGATTTTTTGCGCAGCTGCTAAGAAAACCAACCAGAGCTGTGTTTAAGGAGAAGACGGTTGCGTGCCACCGAGCAAACTCAACAGCTCATCAGTCACCCGATCAATCTCATCAGCAATCTGCGAATCACGACCCTCAAACAACTCTTCCTCAAACACCGGTGGGGGAGCCGTGCCATCGGAAACATGCACCACAACCGTAGCGCCTTTACGAATCGGAGCCTCAACAACCACCCGCATCACAGTCCCACGAGGCGCACCATTACCGGCAACCATCTGCTGCAACACATTGAAGTTCTGCTTCTCCAGATCCTTCTTCACATCCTCAAACTTGCGGCCAATAAACTCATTGCCAAACGTCACCGAACGGCCCTGATTAAACCGCGGATCATAAGCTGGCAGTGCACCTGCACCCGCATTCAAATTACTTGCCGCACTAAACCACGTACGCGCAGGCTCAAAACCACCAAACAAACTGCCATCAGGACACTGACGCACAGGGGCAGTACACAGCGGGGAAATAGTGGTGCCATCATTGTAAATGTAGGTTGCGGCAGCAAAACGATCATTGAAACCCAAAAACGCCGCCGACTGGTGCGATTCCGTCGTGCCGGTCTTCGCCGCCATTGGCGAGTTCCAGCCCACCGCTGCCGCAGCATCCTTCGCTGTACCCTTCACGGTATCAGCACTCATACCCCCAGCAAGAGCATGGGCAATTTCCGGGGCAACAGCCTGCTCACAAGCAGGCTTTTCAATAAATACCTCGCGGCCATCCCTATCAAGTACCTGCTCAATCGGGGAAGGTTCACACCACATGCCATCAGAGGCAAGGGAAGCAGCAACATTGGACAACTCCAAAGGATTAACCGCCATCGGGCCTAAAGTGTAGGAACCCAAATTATGGGATTTCACATAATCCGCAATGGAGTTCGTCCCATCAAAACTGCCCTTATCAGTATAGGAACGCAAACCCAAACGCACCGACAAATCCACCACCTGCGGAACCGTGACCTTCTCAATCAAGCTCACAAAGGTGGTGTTGGGCGAATGCGCCAACGCTTCCCGCAAAGACATACGCGGGGCATAAGAACCAGCGTTCTCCACACAATACTTCCCCGGTGGGCAGCCACGCGCACCACCATCACCCATACCGGAAACCTCTAAACGACGCGGAACATCCAGCTGAGTATCCAAACCATAGCCCTGCTCCAATGCCGCAGCAGCAGTGAAAATCTTAAACACCGAACCGGCACCATTACCCACCAACGTGGCAGGCTGATTCAACACAGTTTGGCCCGCGTCCAAATCCAAGCCGTAATCGCGCGAGGAAGTCATAGCCAAAATACGGCGGGAATCCTTCCCCGGTTCCACAATATTAAACACCTCGGACACCCCAGGGGTTTGGGAGCTGACCTGGGAAGACACTGCCGCATGGGCGGAATCCTGCACCTTCGGATCCAAGGTTGTGCGGATAGTGAAGGAACTCTTGTGCAAATCATCGAGCGAAATGCCCTTAGAATCGAGATAATTAAGCACATAATCGCAGAAAAAACCTCGATTACCAGTGGTAATACACCCATTGGGCAAACCGCCGGGGCTTTCCAAAACCCCCAACGGCTCCTGCTGGAATGCCGCAGCCTCCTCAGGGGAGATCGAACCTGCCGCCGCTAAGGAATCCAACACTGTATTACGACGCTGCGTCACGCCCTCAACATTGGTATAGGGATTAAGAAAACTTGACGATTGCACCATGCCCGCCAGCATGGCCGACTGTGGGATGGATAGCTGCGAAGCGGGAATACCAAAATAGGTTTGCGATGCCGCCTCAATGCCATAAGCCCCGTTACCGAAAGGAACGAGATTGAGGTAGCGAGTCAGGATTTCATCCTTCGTTAAAGCATCATCAATACCCGAGGCCATACGCATTTCGCGCAACTTACGAGGAATAGAGGTTTCCACCGCAGCAGCCTGCTCATCTTTATTACTCGACTTCACCAGAAGCAAATAGTTTTTCACATACTGCTGATTAATCGTGGAGGCACCCTGCTCAACGCCGCCGACGAGGAGATTGCGCACCATAGCGCGGAAATTACCTTGGATATCAACCCCGTTGTGCTCATAAAAACGGCGGTCTTCGATCGCAATGATGGCATCTTTCATTGACTGAGCAATGTATTCGGAAGGGACGTCGTACCTTCGCTGGGAATACAGCCACGCGAACGGAACCCCATCTTTGTCGGTGATGGTTGTCACCCCAGGGGTCATCCCAGAGGTGAGATCTTGCAGGTTAGACTGCATTGTTTCGTTGGTACGCGCGACTGCAATGCCCCCGAGTGCAGCGATAGGGGACAGCGCAATGGCACAGGCGGCTCCCGCTGCGACGGTCGCGCCGACGATTCGGGAGAGAGATTTCCATACAGACACGCTCTCTACACTAGCGAGGTTTCCTATAAAGGGGGAATGGCAGATCACCCCTCAATGTGTGATCCATTCGACTTATGTTTGGTGCTGTGAATAGACTTACATCAGACAAGTCTGCTGCAAATCGCTTGCGATAGCATATGTGAAGTACGGTCATTGTTGCGATTGACCGTGTTTTTACTATCGGTGTCTGCGATCGTGCGTGATCGTTGATGTCTTGTTGGCGTGGCAGCGCTACCTCCCCACCCTGTGGGGGAAAGGGGAGTAGTGATAGTGCTTGGCTTTCCTAAGAAGAAGTAGAAAAATTGGACGTCGGGAGGTATCTCTAAAGATGACTTCATCACTTGCTGATAAAACACGTAATCCTTTTGTGAATGCCACCGACTTATCTGATTTCACAAGCTCTTTGGAGCGCGGCGATTGGGTTACCCAGGCTAACTGTCGTAACGGTGACCCAGATGCTTTGTTTGTGCGGGGTGCCGCGCAGCGTCGAGCGGCTGTGATTTGTCGCCAGTGCCCAGTGCTGATGCATTGCCGGGCGGATGCTTTGGACAATAGGGTGGAGTTTGGCGTGTGGGGTGGTTTAACGGAACGCCAGCGCCGCGCCCTACTGCGGAAGAATCCACACATCCAGTCTTGGGCTGAATATTTGGCAAATGGTGGCGAGCTGGTCGGGATCTAGCTCCTGCCTTGGCGCACGAGTGCGTGTCGACGCCCACTTCATGCCCGCCATATCGATGCCGGGTACGCACTGTGGCGGCGTCGATACGCTTATGCTCTGTGGCGGTGTGGGGTGATGTGCCAGGATCTGTGGCGGTGTGGGGTGAATGGGGGAAGAAGTTCCTATTCTTCCCCTTCTTTTCGTCTACAGTGTGAACCATGAAGAAATGGGAATATGCAACCGTGCCTCTGCTTGTGCACGCAACCAAACAAATCCTTGACACCTGGGGCGAAGATGGCTGGGAACTCGTGCAGGTCATGCCAGGCATGAACCCAGAAAACGTGGTGGCCTACATGAAGCGCGAGGTCGAATAAATGTCGCATTCAGCTCGCCTCGCACAGCTGGGCATTACCTTGCCCACTGTTGCGCAGCCTGTGGCCGCATATGTTCCCGCTGTCCGTGTTGGCAATCAGGTATGGACCTCCGGCCAACTTCCCTTCATTGATGGGCAACTGCCCGCAACCGGCAAGGTGGGCGCTGAGATTTCCGTGGAGCAGGCGGAAGGTTATGCCCGCCAATGCGCTTTGAATGCTCTCGCTGCCGTGGATGCGCTGGTGGGTATTGATAAGGTCACCCGCGTGCTGAAGATTGTGGGCTTTGTGGCTTCCGCGGAAGGTTTTTCGCAGCAGCCTGCAGTGGTCAACGGCGCTTCCCACCTGATGGGTGAGATTTTTGCCGAGGCTGGCCAGCATGCACGCTCCGCAGTGGGGGTTGCTGAATTGCCGCTGAACTCCCCTGTTGAGGTGGAGATTATCGTCGAGATCGCCGACTAATAGTCCCCGCCTGGGGTGGGGGCGATTTTGACTTCGCGATTCCCTCGTGTTCGCGGATAGGAATCGGCTAAGCTTTAAAACCATGGAGCATCCCGCTTACAGTCAGCTGCGACCGGTTACCCCGTCTGCATCCGTTGTCTTGTGTCCCAACCCAGGCTATGCCGCCCTCGAAGGAACCAATTCGTGGGTTATCCGCGCCCCTGGGGATCCTCGGAGTATTGTTATCGATCCAGGCCCTGCTGATGAGGGGCACTTGAATGTGCTCAATAACAAGGCCAGTGAAGTAGGTTTAATTCTTCTCACCCACCGCCACCATGACCATGCGGATGGGGCACATCGTTTCCGCCAGCTCACTGGCGCTAGTGTGCGTGCTTTCGATAAGCCGTACTGTTACGGTGCTGAAGCCTTAACCGATGGTGAGATCATCAGCATCGAAGGCGTGACCCCCCAGGTGGAAGTTGTGCACACCCCAGGCCACACGGCTGATTCTGTGTGTTTCTTCATCTGGTCTGGTGTCCCCCATGAATCAGAGCTTGAGGGAGTTGCCACCGGCGATACGATCGCTGGACGCCACACCACCATGATTTCCGAAACCGACGGAAACTTGGGTGATTACCTCAACACCCTTGCGTTGCTGGAAGCCCGCGGGAAAGGGATTCGTCTCCTGCCTGGACATGGCCCCGATGCTGAGGATGCGGCGAGTTTTGCCCGCTGGTACACCGAGCGCCGCGAGCAGCGCCTCGATCAGCTGAAAGCTGCCTTGGACAAGCTGGGCGCCGACGCACCACTGAAGGCCATCATTGATGAGATTTATGATGATGTTGACCCAGTACTGCGCGGGGCTGCTGAGCAATCCACTCGCGTAGCGTTGCGTTACTTGGATCAGGCGAAATAAACCCCACCTGTTCCACCCTCCATGCGAGGCACTGAACTTTTTGTGTACACATCTGCCCTCCACATGCATGTATCACATGCGTGTGGAGGGCAGTACTGTTTATGCACAACCAAACCCCCGTGCCGTGAGGGTGGGTACATCAGTGGGCGATGATGTACCCCCTCGTTGTTGGCACGGGGGTTAAAAGTGGTGAACGTGTTTAGCGGGCGCGCTTAGCCAAGTGCTCAGTATCAACGATGAGTACGGACTTGCCTTCCAAACGGATCCAACCACGATGGGCAAACGTAGCCAGAGCCTTATTCACAGTCTCGCGGGATGCGCCCACAAGCTGGGCGATCTCTTCCTGAGTCAGGTCATGGTTGACGCGAAGAGCGCCACCCTCCTGGGTGCCGAAGCGGTTGGCCAGCTGCAGCAGGGTCTTGGCCACACGGCCAGGAACGTCGGTGAAGATAAGATCAGCCAAAGCGGAGTTGGTGCGACGCAGGCGACGAGCCAACACGCGCAGCAGCTGCTCAGAAATCTCTGGGTGATCGGAAATCCACTGGCGCAGCATCTCAGAGTTCATGGTGGCGGCATGAACTTCAGTCACGCACACAGCCGAAGAGGTACGAGGGCCTGGATCGAAGATGGACAACTCGCCGAACATATCGGAAGGACCCATCACGGTCAGAAGGTTTTCGCGACCATCTGGGGCGTGGCGGGCAAGCTTCACCTTGCCGGAAGTGATGATGTAGAGGCGATCCCCTGGCTCGCCTTCTTCAAAAATTGTTGCGCCGCGAGGGAATCGGACAGATTCCAAATCCTCAATGAGGTTAGCAACGGCGATAGGATCCACGCCCTGGAAAATACCAGCTCGGGATAGAATGTCTTGCACGCCTTCCACGGTAAAAGTACTCCTCATACTCTTGGGTGAGTCTAGCCAGTACTTCTCACGGTGAAACAGGATTGATTCCCACACATTGATCGAAGTCAAGGTATGCAGTAGGAAGACTGGCAGCATCAGGATGCTTAGTAACTATTGTCACAGACTACCTTACTATGCAATACGTCACTTAAGCACCTCGGAAACCAGAATTATCACAAGGGGTAATATTTGGGGGTGTTTAAAGGGGGTGGGTAGGGCTAATTCTCGTCATTTCCCACATGATCGGGCGAAGAGGTAGTAGTCTCAACCGCCCCCGAATGAGCGGATTCTAAGGCTTCGCGAGGGGTAAGCACAGCATTTTCTAACTTATCCATCCACATGGGGAACAGGGCAAAAACAACCGGAACCACTAATACGAGCAAAATCGTCATACCATTTACCTTAACTGCTGTTACTGATTATAGGGTGTTGGTTATGAAAAACACGCAGCTGGCACGCGTGCGTCGCGCACGAAAGCTCGCACGCGAACTCACACGCGGCTACCCAGAAGCACACTGCGAGCTCGACTTCACCACGCCACTTGAGCTTCTCGTCGCCACCGTTTTGTCCGCACAATGCACAGATGTGCGCGTCAATCAGGTCACCCCCGCGCTTTTCGAGGCCTACCCAAACGCCCTCGCCTACGCGAATGCGGATATCGAGCATCTCCAAGAAATGATCCGACCCACTGGCTTTTTCCGCGCCAAAGCCAGCAACCTCATTGGGCTCGGACAGCTACTCATCTCCGATTACGGGGGAGAAGTACCTCAAGCCATCGAAGACCTCGTGCGCCTACCAGGGGTGGGGCGCAAAACCGCACACGTCGTGCGCGGCAACGCCTTCGGATACCCCAGCATCACCATAGACACCCACTTCGGACGATTAGCCCGCCGATTCGGACTAACCGACAGCACCGACCCCGTGAAAGTCGAACACGAAATCGCCGCCATGCTGCCGAAAAAAGAATGGACACTATTCGGCCACCGCATTATCTTCCACGGCCGCCGCATCTGCCACAGCCGCAAACCCGCCTGCGGCATCTGCTACCTCGCACCCCTATGCCCCAGTTATGGGGAAGGAGAAACCAACCCCGCCAAAGCAATGGACATGATCAAAGCACAAGACGATGAACGCCAGCACCTCATCAGCTTGTGGGAACAACTCAACCCACCCGAACCCACACAACCTGCGAATAGCCCAAAACAATGACAAAACCAGCACCAGCAGAAACGAAAGGTGAGGTGTAACAATGAAGAAAACACTCGTGAGCTCCCTGTTCGTCTTCGCGCTCATCCTCGGAATACTCCTATGGGTTCTTATCCGCACCACTACCAGTGGCACCACCGACGCCACTAGTGCCACCACCAGCACAGCCACGCCACACCCCGAATCCCACTTCACTCCCGTCGCGCACCTACCCGCCTGCCCCACGCCCCGCATCGGTGGCGTAGAACTACCCTGCCTCGGCCAAGGCCCAGCCACAAACACCACCACAACCCCAACCAACATCACCGTGGTCAACCTCTGGGCATGGTGGTGCGGACCATGCCGCGACGAGCTCCCGGTCGTCGAAAAGCTTGCAGCAGCACACCCAGAATGGACCGTCGTCGGGGTACACGCCGACCCCCAAGCCCACGCCGGGGCAAACATGCTGGACGAACTGGGCGTGACATTGGCGTCGTATAGCGATACGAAAAACCACTTCGCAGCCACGTTGGGACTGCCGAACGTTGTGCCCGTCACCGTCGTTTTGCGCGGTGACACGGTAATCAAAGTACTCCCGCAGGTGTTCCACACCGTCGACGAACTCGACGCCACCATCACCCAGGTGTTGAAAGAAAACCCATGACCCACTTCGCAGCCCACGCCGCACCGCGCTGGATGACACCCCTACTTCACTCCATCGACGACGGCAGCCTCCACCGCACCCTCGACAAAGCCCTCCCGCCCGGCATCGGCCCCGACCCAACTAAACAATCAGCAGTACTCATGCACCTGTGCGGCAACCCCACAACCAGCACACTGCCTGACGACGCCGCAGTCTTGCTCACCCACCGCTCACCGCGCATGCGCAAACACTCCGGACAAGTCGCATTCCCCGGCGGACGCGTCGACGCCACCGACCGCCACCACCTCGACGCCGCACTTCGGGAAGCATGGGAAGAAACCGGCCTGCAACGCAACACCATCACCCCCATAGCCCAACTCGGACAAGTGCACATCAGAGTCACCGGATACCCCGTCACCCCCATCCTCGCCTACAGCGAAGAACCCCAAGAAGTGCACATCGCCAGCCCCGCAGAAGTCGACGACGTGTTCTACTTCCCCCTGAACGAACTCGCCAACCCCACCAACCGACTACTCGTGCACCGTGGGCAATGGCGCGGACCCGCCTTCAAAGTACACGACTACCTCGTATGGGGATTTACCGCCGGAGTGCTCCACGCCGTACTCCAGCACGCGGGATGGGAAATTCCGTGGGACCGCCGAACACACTACGATTTATCTGAGATGATTGCGCTTTCACGCAACAATGAACAACACTGAACAACACTGAACACCAGCGATAGTGCCACGCAACCAGCATTAGCGCCGAAAACACCAGTAAGGGATAACACGTTTTGGAACACTCACCAGGTCTTTGGGTGGACATTATTGTCGCACTCGGACTGATTGTCGCAATCTACACTGGGTGGCGCCAAGGAGCTTTCGCATCAGTACTCTCAACCATCGGAGTCATCGCCGGGCTTATCTGCGGCGCAGCGCTCGCGCCCGCCCTTATGAGCTTCACCGACCAAGTTGCCCTTCGATTCTTGCTCGCGCTCGGTGTTATGGTGCTGCTGGTGGGGCTTGGAAACCTCATCGGCGGCATGCTCGGCTCAGCGCTACGCGACCGCATGCGCTGGCGCTCCTCCCTTCTCCTCGACTCCGTTGTGGGTTGCGTTTTCCAATCCTTTGCCACCCTGGTGGTCATGTGGCTGGTTGCCATTCCACTCGTCGCCGGACTACCAGGACCTGTGGCAAACACTATCCGCAACTCCCACATCTTGGGCTACGTGGACTCAGTAGCACCGCCAACACTATCTACCCTGCCGACAAAAATCTCCGCCATGCTTTCGGAAACAGGGCTGCCACCACTGATTTCACCATTTAGTGGACGCGAATCTGTGGCCGTGGCGGCACCGGCCATCGAAGTAGAAGACGTCGCATTAGTCGAACGCCTCCGCCCCTCTGTCATCCATGTTCTGGGCGAATCCCAAGCCTGCGCACGCCGACTCATGGGCTCTGGCTTCGTCGTGGACAACCGCCACGTGATTACCAACGCACACGTGGTGGCTGGCACCGAGACGGTACAACTCGATACCGTGCTCGGCACATTCAGTGCCAGCGTCGTATTCTACGACCCGCAGCTTGATATCGCGGTGCTGCGCTCGGATGAACTCAACATCCCGCCACTACGCTGGGCACAACGCATGGCCACTAGCGGTGAAGACGCCATTGTGATGGGCTTCCCCGAATCAGGGCCGTTTGAAGCCTCCCCTGCCCGCGTGAGCGACCAACTCACCATCGCAGGCCCTGATATTTATGCCCACGGGCGCGTCGAACGCGAAGCATATACCGCCCGCGGCTCCATCCGCCAAGGAAATTCCGGCGGGCCAATGCTTAACCTCGATGGCGAAGTCATTGGTGTTGTGTTCGGTGCCAGCGCCGACGAATCCGATATCGGCTACGCCTTAACCGCACAAGAAGTGCAACGCAAGGTCGGCGACCTCAATGCGCTAAACACCCCAGTGGACACGCAGGAGTGCGTCATCCGGGGCTAAGACGAAGGCTTGTGAAAACGAAAAAAACAATTGCGGGCGGGAAACACACTCAATCATGGGTGCGTATCCCGCCCGCAGTCAATAGATGCCCAACGTAAAAGAGACGTAAACACCGCGATGAAAAGTGCAATCGCTGCTGCGAAAACCACTCACCGTGTTTAGGAAGCGTGGTCTGCTTTCGAGTCAATTGCGTGGGCAAAAGCGGTAATAGCGCTTATGAAGTCCTTCGGGTTTTCCAAATGCGGGCGCAGTCGTGTACCTGAAATAACCTGTGTGCGGATTCCCAACGTGGCACGGCTGCGAGCTGCGGGCACAAGCGCTGCCGACTGATGGGAATTGTCAATCAACATGTGCACAGGCACATCCACTGTCGCAGCCGCCCACTTTGGCGGGGCTACTGCGAGGAATACTCGCGAAGTGCGAATAATAGCAACTGTGGAGCTTGCAATTGATGCGGTTGTTTCCCGCCACCGCAGATTCTGAGCGAACTGCTCTGAGCACTGGAAATCCAAACTGGTGTTATTGCGCAAATCCCGCCGAATGAGAGGTTTCTTGTGCCGCCATGCTTTCGCAACCACTGAACTCGGCAGCATAAAAAGCGCGGAGGTAGCCACAAGATTGCTAAAAAGCCATGGCTGGCGCATTACAAGTTTGCGCATATCAGTAGGGTGAATGGCCCCGCAGGTGGTGATGGATTTCACGTGGTTGGGGTGGCTGGTGGCTAATGTCCACGCAATCGTGGCCCCAGTGCCCATGCCCACAATGTGGGCTTTGTCGTGCCCGAGGGTGCGGATCGCCCCTGACAGATCTCCAGTCAAGTGTCGAAGGTCGTGCCCGGTGGGTGGTTTATCGGACATGCCGTAGCCGCGCATGTCGAGGGCGACTGCGTAAAACCCTTGGGCAGCAACGCCAGGGAGGATATGCGCGAAGTCGACCCAGCAGGTGAAGGAATCGTGGAGGAAAATGATCAATGGGTCGGTTGGTTTTCCGGCGACCACGGCGTGGAGTCTGATCCCGCGGGTATGCAGATCGAGATGGTCGAAGTCGCCTTCGAGTGCTACTGCAGTGGGACTTAGTTCACGCACGATTAATCTTGACATTCCTTTGAACAACGTCGTATGGGTTTTCCCGCCTAGCACTGGTTTCTAGTGAACTGCGCCTGTGTGGGAGCCCATCGGGGAAGGGGGGAAACAAAACCCTCACCCTGCGTTGCGCCGTGGGGGAGTTTGCGCCCGTGTAGCACCTAGGGTACAGTGGTTTATTTTCTCACTGTGCGCGTGGTGGGTATGAAGGGGGGTAAACGGTGGCGGCGAGGAGTGACGCGGGGGAGGGCAATGAGGGGGTGGATGTACTGTGCAGCGGTTAGCTGTACATGCCGCGGTTTTTCTTCTCCAAGGCTTCGGTGGCTTTGCCAGGCACGAGTGCTTTAAGTTCGTTGACTGAAGCGATGGTTTTCTTCGGTGCGCTAATCTTCTTGACCTTTTTGTAGCCGAAGAGTGCGAGCAAACCGGCGACGACAAGCATGGCGAGGAAGACGATGAGGAATGCTGCCCAGCGGTCGAGGAAGACCGCGAGAACTTCCGCGAGGAAGAAGAAAAAGAAGAAGGAGGAGTACAGGGCGATTGCGCCTGCTACGCCAAAGAGGCCGCCACCGATGACGCCCTTTTTCACTTCGCTGCGCATTTCGGTTTTTGCGAGTTCGATTTCTGCCCGCACGAGGGTGGAGATTTGTTCGGTGGCGTTGCCGACAAGGTCCCCGATGCTTCCTTGGGTTCCGGTGTCAACGTCGGAGAGGGGGATGGAGTTGACCTTGGATTCAAAGGTTTCGGCGCGGTTGGTAAACAAGCCGTTGTCGTTGCTCACGGGTGGGGTTTCCTTAAAATAATCATCAGTGACGTTAATCAGATACTGCCAATCGTGCCACGAATTGGGTCTAAAGGTGAATTGGTTGGGGGTATTGTTGCTGATTTGTTGTTTTTAGTGGGTATTCTCGCAGGGAGTATGGATCCTTTTGCCTTTATTTTGTCCCAGCCCTCTGTTGCTCAGTGTCGTGATGTTGCGGTGAAGAAGGTGCGGGCTGTGCATCGTCGCCCGGTGAGTTTGCGTAAGAGCGATATCACTTCGGCGGAGTCGGTGCTGCGCGCTGCGAAGATTGTGCCTGCGTTGTCGCCTGCCCCGTTGAGTCTTGAGTGTTGTGTCAGCGGGTTGAGTGTGTTGGCTCCTGCGCAGCGTGAGGCGAGCGCGGGGTTGTTTGTGCGCGCCCCGTTGCAGTTGCTTGCGCGGGTGGATGTGTTACTGGGTGGTGTGGGGCGTCCGGTGGATGCGTCGGCTGCTGCGTGCTTGTCGACGCTGGCTGCTGTGATCACGAATCCACGCGCACAGCAGGAGTTGCTGCCCGCCGTTGTGCACGCAACGATCGTGCGCGGTGCGGTGTTTGGTCCGCGCAGAGTGGCGGTGGCGGTGGTTGCATCGCGGGTGGCCGCAGTGGCGGTGGGTTTCGATCCGCTGGGTTTGTGCGTGCCGGAGGTGTTTTTCAACCGCCATAAGAAGACTTATGCCCAGTTGTTGGCCAACTCAGATTCAGCTGAGGGGATGACCAAGTGGTGCGAGTTCTATTTGGATGCGATGAGCGCCGGCGCCGATGAGGCTGAAGGGATTGCCGCTGCTGTTAGTTAGGCTGATCGAAAGATCTAGGCACAAGGGGGTGTGTTCACAGCAGGAGAAAGTATCGGGACGCACCGCAATGATCCAAGTCAGCGCGCAGCTGCAAAATTGACCTGCGGTTTTGCATATAGCACGTGCTCTATGGCGAATCAATATTTCCCTTACCTGTGACCCCTAGCCACAAGCTGTGGATGTGCCGAGCTATGTTCTGACAGAAGGATGTTGAGATCCTAGAAACTGTAGGCATCTAACAGCTACAAAGCTTACTGCTACGGTTGGTTTTTATAATGAAAACTAGCCCGGATTTTTCATGGGGTGGGGCTTAAAAGGTGTGTAAAAAGTAAAGAAAGTGCTTCTTGACCTGCTAGAATAGAGATGTTGTTAAGCCTTTATTCCAAGCAGAAAAGGAGCACTTTCATGGTGAAGACTACTACATACACCCCTATGATGGCCAGCTGCACCCGTCTTGTTTCCCGCGCGGGGGTGTTACCCTTTGCTCATGTAGCTCAATTAGTCGGGATTGGTGCCAGCCTTGATCGTGTTTTCTCACGGCAACGGTTAACACATACTTTTGGTGATGCGTGTACTGGGTTAGCGTTATCGTTAATTGCTGGTGGTGACGATGTTAAAGACATCAACTTGTTAGATTCTGTTTCGACAGCATTATCGTCTCAGCCATTGCCGTCGGTATCAACCCTGTGGCGGCGACTGACAGAGCATAAAGACACCAGCGATAAAATACGTGAAGAATTCCTTCACGCGATCAAATACGCCCGTAGCACACTATGGAACCTGCTGGGCGATCAAGCCCCACATAAGCTCGCTACAGTAGACAAACCCCTGATAGTAGATATTGATGCGACACTGATCTGTGCGCATTCTGGCAAGGAAAAAGCCGCACCTACCTATAAGAAGGGGTTTGGTTTCCACCCATTATGTGCTTTTATCGACTACACCAGCGTAGGGTTAACTGGTGGGGAATTTTTAACCTGTCTGCTTCGCCCAGGTAACGCGGGAGCAAACACCGCTAATGATCATTGCCAGCTTGTCAAAGAAATCCTGACCGCTCTCCCCGATCACAGCGATGGCAAACCTTGGGGCAAACGACTTGTTATCCGTGCTGACAGTGCTGGTGGGACAAAACAATTCCTTAGCTCCTTAGACGACCATGACCTCGGTTATGTTGTTGGCTTTTCACCCTCACCTACAGCAAGTATCCTCCTCAATGAGCACATCAGATCCGGTAACGAAGCAACTAGTCACACAGATTATCGATCATTACGTAACACCCGTGTGCCAATTGTGCGTGGCAATGGGGATATCAGCTTTGATGACCAACACTTCCTTGAAGACATCACCGGACTACTACAAACCGCACACCTAGAAGATGACAAACCACTGGTGAACCTTCTTACTGATTACCCCACCACGATGCGCGTGATCGCACGGATAGAATCCCCCCCACGCAGGGTGCCAACACAGCATTTTCAATCAACTCGGCATACGCACCCAATTATGCGCAACAAACCTCAACTGCAATATTCAACGCATTGACCAGTACTATCGCCAAAGATCACTATGCGAACAACACATCAAAGACGCCAAAGATCAAGGCCTTGCAAAACTACCGTTTTGCCAGTTCAAAGCTAACCAAATCTGGTGTCTCATCATAACCTTAGCCCACCAACTTCTCACCTGGACAAAACTACTCGACCATCACTACAACAACCACAACAGCGGCAACAACAAGAAACGAAATCAATCCGACAACCCGTGGTGGACATGGGCACCAAAAACCATTCGAGCAAGGTTTATTGCAATCTCTGCAAAAATCACGACAAGCAGCAGGCGCATATACCTCCACCTCGATCAACAAAGCACACACACCCCCACACTGGTGACACTTATGGAATACACCCAAAACCTCCTACGCCCCCTTAAAAAACGAAAAACCTAACCCCCTCAACCACAACACGCAGCAGACCCCACCACCGGCAGCCAACCGCAGGCACCCCACCACAAAACCCCACCACAAAAACACGGACGTACACCTTGCCATTGAAAACCACAACCAAAGGCGAAGGTGCCCCAACCAACCCCACAAACACACCACCCCAACCCACCACCACCAAACCCACCCCATGAAAAATCTGGGCTAGTGTACGGTCAAGTAGATGAAGGTCGTTTATTGATGAGCATTACTATTGAACAACTGAAAGTCACCCGTTCGCACACAACCACACTCGATATCCCATTTTTAGAGTTTGACCAGCGACCTACTCTGCTTTTAGGTGTTAATGGGGCAGGGAAAACAACGCTATTTTCAGTCCTTGGTGGACATCTCAAACCCTACAATGGGAGCGTGCGCACGCGTGGGAAGATCGCGATTGTGGAACAGCATTTCCGCCCCATTGTGGGGTTTAACTGTGCAGAATACTGCGCGTATGTTGCCTGGTTACGTGGACAAAGCTGGAAACAAGCACAACGAGATGCCATCTCGTGGTTGAACTTTGTTGATCTTCAACCCCAAGCACAGCAACGCTGTGAAAAACTCAGTGGCGGTCAACGTGCGCGGTTAGCGATTGCTACTGCGCTGAATTCCGGCGCGGATACACTTGTCCTGGATGAACCAAGCGCATCGCTAGACCCCATCAGTAAACAAACGATCACTTCCTTGTACTCACGCATTGTGAACCAAGGACGGTCATTGATAGTCGCCACCCACGATAGTGCAGAATTGCAACCACCTTTTAGTCGAGTAGTTGTCCTCCATGCAGGCCAAATTCATTTCGATGGTGATCGCGCAGCTTTCCACCAGTTAGCTTTTGATACGGGCAACTCCCCAGCGCACGTGCTTGCCCGCGCTTTTCGGACGCGAGGCGGGGAGGAAGCTGATGTGTAAATTTGGATTAGCACACTGGGCTCGACGTCCATCATTATGGATATGCGTCGGTGCCATCGTCCTATGCCTACTCCCGCTTTCCTCCTTTTCACTTGCCAGTTACACCCCATCGATTCTGGGGCATGCCGCTTTGTCTTTGTATATTGTGGTGCCCGCAACAACTGCAGCCGTGGCATGGGAGGCTTCCCGCTTTCAATCCTGTGCCACCTTAGGCAAGGGGGCGGTGCGCAAAATCATCACGGACAGGATTCTTCTTTTCACAGTTTTTCCTCCCCTAGGGTACGTGGTGGCCGTTGGATTCCTCGGGCACGGAACATCTGCATTCTTTTCATCCACTTTTTATTTGATGTTCGCCTACACATGGGTCGTGGGGATAAGTTGGGTGGCACTGGGAAGTGCATTGGGGTTTATACTCAGGCCGGTTATATCAGTCACCCTAGCGGCTGTGCTGGCCTATGCCTGGTATGCAGTGGTGCCTTCCGCCACTGAACCTGGGGTTATACGAGTGCTTCTGGGTGATTTCTTAGACTGCTGTAGCCCTGATGCCACTCTTGATCCACGGGCAATTGCTGTTGCGGCAGTCGTAGTAGTGGCAGCAACCTCCCTAGCTACGGGGATAGTGCTGAGTGTGAAAACACCCCACAGTGGATTAGCAACGATTGTCGTTGGTGGACTTCTTCTCACAGGGGGTGTGATGATGAATGCCTCACGTAGCACCAGTGTGGTTGATCGTGACCGCGCTGCACTGGTGTGTACTGATCAGGTGTGTGCGTGGCCTGAAATTCCAGAGAAAAATCGTGAATTGAATGCGCAAGCCCGTGAAATTTTTGCCCGTATCGCACCTGCTGAATGGGCGCACTATGCCAACAAGCCGGTGGTCTGGGGTAGTACTGGCGTAGACGCACTGGAATTTAGTGCACAACACACAGTCGAAGGTGTAGTGGGTGATTTCGTGGACTATGTTGGCTCAGTGGAACTAGCCCGCAGCGGGGTTGAACTCTGTGGTGTACCTGCCTCTGAGTTGGGGGTGGTGCGCAGTCATCTCCCGTGGGATACTCAAGTGCCAATCGATAGTGCTCAGGTAGAACAACGCCTGAGCCATGCGTTGTGCGGAATGTAAGGCGGTGGCATGCGCTCACGTTTCGCACTCTATTGTTGCGGGCACAAAATGTGGTCTGCTGTGTTGCTCACCTGCGTGGTTTGTGCAGTGGTCTTTGGTGCTGGCAATCAGAGCGTTCGCGTACCCTGGATTCTTAGCCCACAGGCTGTCACCCTCAGTGGAATAGCTGGCCTGCTGTTTTCTCTTAATGGTGTGTTACTTTTCCGCAACGAACTCTCACGCCTCGAGTTAATGTCATCGCGCCAGTGGCTGTGGTCGCATGCAGTGGTGCTGGGCATTGTAGGGTTGATTCCGTGGCTGATGGTGCCTGTTGCCGATGGTGGGAGTCGTTTTGCGTACGTGGCTACTCTTACATTCTCGTTGTGTGTGGCACTCGGGGTGTTTTTACGCACGGATACGCTCGCATTAGTGCTCATGGTTCAATTCCTAGCCCAAACCCTTGTGTGGTCGAGCCTCGAGCATACAGTGTTCCGACATGTTCTTTTTGCTATTGACCAGCCTCCCACACCAGTGGCTGCTGCGCTCAGCGTGGTGGCGTTGGTTACCAGCTTCGCTGTGTATGCATGGCGCTACCGTTCGTAACTGCGTGGGGGCGCGAGAATACATTCTTAGTCTGAGGATAATGAACGCGCGGCTCGGCTTTTAACTCACGCAATTGAGCATAGTTGGACTGGGTTAGCTTGAATCGGTGGGGCGTTTCATCCACCAGAAAATACCCATGGTCACGGCAGCTAAACCAGCCAACACGCCAGTGCCCACGGTGAGTTCTTTGCCACTGGGCAAAGGGAAAAGGGGCACGGGGTTTTTAAAGCTGCGAATCTCCCACCCATTTTCCACAGCAACCTTGCGCAATGCCCGATCCGGATTTACTGCTACAGGATTGGCTACAGCTTCTAACATAGGAAGATCTGTGATCGAATCGGAATAGGCAAAACTTGCGCAAAGATCATAGCCTTTTTCTTCCGCCAGCTTTTTTAGCGCCTGCGATTTAGCTTCCCCTTTGCAATAAAAGACAATTTCACCGGTGAATTTTCCATCTTTTTCACCCAATACAGTGGCGATCACTTCCTCCACACCCAGCTCCTCTGCAATAGGTTCAACCAAGGTGGAGGCGGAAGCGGAAATGATCACAACATCGTGACCGGCGGCGCGGTGGGCGTCGATAAGCTCCCGTGCCTCTTGGTAAATCGTCGGCGTCACGGTGTGTGTGAGAGTATCGCGTGCGATCTGCGTAATCTGCTCAACATCCCAGCCAGCAACCATCTGTGTGAGCTGATCGCGCACACTATCCATCTGTTCACTGCTATGCCCACTAAACATGTAGGAGGCTTTCGCCAGCGATAACTGCACCGCAGTAGCGGGCGAAATTAACCCAGAATTTAAAAACTCTTTGCCAAAAACATAGGCCGATGAGGTGGCGATAATTGTTTTATCCAGATCGAAAAATGCTGCCACCTTGCCGTGGCTAGTAGGTGCCGCCATTTCCTCATCGTGCCCAACACACGTAGGTTCGACCCCTTGGGTATGTCCCAGCGTAGGCAGCTGAGAATCCCCGCAGGGGCTGTGAGGTTGCTGCTGCGGGTGGGGTGCGGGCTGCTGAGAAGAGTTCGAAGACATGTCAGGGTTCAAGCTTAGTTGTTCAGGATCGTTTTCGGCTGATACCGCCCCGCCCTTAGCACTTCGCGGCGACATCATGGGTGAAATTGGTTGATGCGAATTGTTTGTGTCATAATAGGCACTGCAAGGCCCCGATATACAGTGTGGCCTGCCCCGGCCGAACACCCCCCCCTTTATGGCCGGGTTGGCGGCTCGTGCAACACCCCCCCCTTTAGCACGAGCCGCCCCTAAACTTTTATCCCCCTCATGCACTCGGCGCACTAATGCCAAAAGCGCAGTTCAGCTGTGAAAATATGGTCACGCACGCAGGAGGGTGTGGTGTGCGGTGCGACTGGGGGCGGCGTCGATAAGCACAGGTTGCGGTTGCGCCAAGAATATGGTGGGTCCCGCCTGTGCATGGTGGGTGCTGCGGTTGTGTTTTGTTCAGCGGTGGTTTTTAGGCGGGCGTTACTCTGAGCAGTTGCGTGGGGCACGTTCGACGCCCGCCCAGCCTGTTACAGAAGTGATGATTGTGACAGATGTGAATAGTTGTCCACAGCATAGGGGCAGTTTGTGACATAACGAAATCCAAATTCCACAGAAAAACATGTCGCAGCTTCACATCGGTTGAGAGGTTCACGCAGTGGGCTGAAACTAGGAACTATGACGGCTACACACATTCTCATCGCAGTCACCGATCCTGGACTACACCCCGAAGCAATCAATATTGCTGCCGCATCTGGGCTCGATGTTTTCGACACCACCGACCCGCGTGACATCGCACGATTCGCGCGCAAAGCACAGATTATGCTTGTCGACGCCGTCACCGCACACCACGCCGCGACAGTCGCGCACACAAACACCTTGTTCATCCTCTTCCCCGAACCAGGCCCCCTAGATACGCAGCTACTCGACGACACCGCAGCCGACGGCGGATTCTTCCTTCCCGCCCAAGCCAATGATCTACTCAAAGCAATCGGCGAGCACCTTCACTCCCACAAAGCGCACACCCCAACCAGCAGCGATCAGCAGCCCCACACAAGTACTCACGCGCACAAACGCCTCGACTCCGATGAAACACGCCCGATGAACACACGCGCGGCAAACTGGGGCAAAGTCTTGTGCGTCAGTGGCGCAGTCGGTGGGGCAGGAGCCTCAACATTTGCCGCCGCACTCGCACTTGCCGCCCACAAAGAACACCCCACCGTGCTCATCGAAGCCGACCCCAACTCAGGCGGCATCGACCTCTTAGTAGGAATAGAAAACACGGCAGGGTTGCGCTGGAACGACATGAAATTCACCGAGGGCAGCATCGATGGAACCCAACTCTTTCACGCCCTCCCGCACACAGCAGAAGGGCTCGCCGTACTCTCCATTGCCCGCAATGGTGATATCAGCGGAATCACCGAAGAAGGATTACTTATAGCCATCACTGCGCTGAAAAGCACGTACACAGTGGTCATTGATATGCCCAATTACATGCGATTTTTCAGCACAGTAGCGGAACAATCAGACTGCACCATCATCCTTATCCCCGCCGAAGTACGTGCCGCCGCCGCAGCCGCACGCGTGCTCGCGAAACTGCGCGCCAGGCGCGTGGATACCTGTGCGATCATGCGCCACCGTGGTTGGTCAGGGCTACGCCGCAAAGATCTCCCCACCATCATCGGATGCCCCGTAGCAGCGGAAGTATTCCTCGATAAAAAACTTCCCCGGACCGCCGAACTCACTGGTCTTGGCAACATCGGTACCAGCTCACTACCCAAAAGCCTTACCCACGCAGTACGCACAGTGCTGGAAGAAACCTAGAAACAAACACTGTGGCGAAGAAAACGCTGAGGAAAAAATTAGCGATGCAAAACACGCCACAACAACCATTGACCCACCTAAAAAAACACGGCGCACCAGCAGGAAGGAGTGATCATGAACCTACGAACCGCGACGACTCAAACCTCCAACACGCTCACGGCTCACACAGTTGCGCGCGCAGAGTCTGTGAATGAGGACCGGGATCAACGCCTTGCGCACCTCGTCAATCACGTTCAAAGGATCATCTCCAGTACCGAAAACCCACACGAACTCACCCCGAAAAACATCGCCGACCTTATCCGCCGTGAAGCACCCAGCGTGATGAGCGATGTAGATGTATTACATGTCATGCGCAAACTCAGGTCCGACTCCACAGGCATCGGAATCCTCGAAGATCTCCTCCGCATCGACGGCATCACAGACATCGTTGTCAACGGACCGAACAGTGTCTGGTTTGACTGCGGCGCAGGGCTTGAACAATCCACAATCCGTTTCAACTCCGAAACACAGGTACGACAACTAGCCACACGTCTCATGGTTACCGCTGGGCGCAGGCTTGACGACGCCCAATGCTACGCGGACGGAAAAATTCAGCCCGATTCTGGGCATCAACTGCGCATCCATGCAGTCTTAAGCCCACCGGCCGAAGGGGGTACCTGCATCTCCATTCGTGTGCTGCGCCAAGCCGAAGCCACCATTGAAGGCCTCGAACACAGCGGCACTTTTGATGCGCACACCGCAGAAATTCTGCGAGTCCTCGTTGCTGCCCGGCGGTCCTTTCTTGTCGTTGGTGGGACCGGCAGTGGAAAAACCACACTGCTGTCAGCACTGTTAGCGGAAGTCAGCGCACGCGAACGCATTGTGTGCCTCGAAGATACCAGTGAGCTAAAGCCCAACCATCCGCACGCCATCACGCTGGTTACTCGTGGAGCTAATACTGAAGGCCAAGGCGAAATCACCATGTCTGTGCTGCTCAAACAGGCACTGCGCATGCGCCCGGATCGAATTGTTGTTGGTGAAATCCGTGGCGCGGAAGTCGTAGACCTACTTGCCGCACTGAATACCGGACATGAGGGTTGCGCAGGCACCGTTCATGCCAACTCCATCTACGAAGTACCTGCTCGACTTGAAGCGCTCGCAGCCACAGGGGGAATGCCCCGTCAAGCATTACTCTCGCAGTTAGCTGCAGCCCGCCCCGTCGTGTTGGTGATGCGCCGAATGGACGGCAAAAGAGTGCTGTGGCAAATCGGGGCGATCGAAAGCTCACGAGCACAGGTAAAAATCCTGTGGGAAAAAGACTCCCCACACTACACCGGGCACAATCTGCATCAAATCGGTTCTTGGCAACGCAGCGAGGAGGAACACCGATGAACACAATGGCCAGCGTGTTTGCGCAGTTGAAACCCAATCTTGGTGTGTTCCTAGTGCTAGTGGCCTGTGCGTTCGGGGTGGAGCTTGTTCAGCCGATCAATACCAAGGTGCGAATCCGCGAACTCAACCCACGAACCCCAAAGGGCACAGGATGGAAGAATCCGCGAAACCCAGTGATTATCGGCCTGGGACTTGTCGGTGGTGTAGTGGTGCTGCTGGCGCTGCGCACGCATCTCCTAGTTCTAGTTGCCCTAGCACTAGTCGGGTTTACCGCCATCACAGTGGTTAAAGACATCATCGCTATGCGAGCGCACACGCGAATATTCCACGAATGCGCGCACGCGCTAATGGTCTTAGAAGGCGAACTGCATGCTGGCGCAAGCATGCGCGAAGGACTGAAATCAAGCAGCGCAGTGATCCGTGACCCCACCGTGCGCCAACTCGTGGAAACCGCCTCCTTAAGAGCCGAAATGGACAGCGAGTACGCGGCCGAAACACTGCGCGAAAGCACCATCGAACCCCTGCGTTATTTAGGAGCCGGGTGGATGCTTTCCCAACGCCACGGCATGTGCTTAAGCAGCATTATTGCCCTTACCCGCGCCCGAATCGATGCACGAATCACCGTGGACCGAAAGATGAATGCCGCACTCCAAGGCCCCCTTGTCACCGCAGGAGTACTTGCCTGCCTCCCTCTCCTCGGCATGGGATTAGGCCTC
This sequence comes from Corynebacterium felinum, assembly GCF_030408755.1. Lineage (NCBI taxonomy): Bacteria > Bacillati > Actinomycetota > Actinomycetes > Mycobacteriales > Corynebacteriaceae > Corynebacterium > Corynebacterium felinum. Next base: position 3,036,583 of record NZ_CP047209.1, on the reverse strand, counting down.
GTCATGGGCATCAATACCTTAAATTTTCTGCTTAACACTTTCCTCGGAAACGTTATCTTCCTCCTCGGGGTCAGCGCCGAATGCGCAGGAATTTTCTGGTCACGCCGAATCATCACAGGAGTAAAACAATCATGAACACCACAATCGCCGTGCTCCTTATCAGCATCGCACTTTTACTTCCGCCACCGGAACTCATCCAACGCCTCGGACTCCACCGAGCGCGCGACGGGCCAGGAGCATACCTGTGGCGGCGAGTACGCGTCGATAAGCCTCGAACACCCACACACAAACCCCAAGACTTAGCCCACGACCTCGAACTATGCGCAGCCTGCTTAAGCTCCGGAATGAGCTTGGCGCAAGCTGCAGCCGCAGTCGCTGAAGGATCACCGCTGAAAGAATGGGGACACAGCGCCTACATGCTCGCCCTTGGCGTCCCTGTGGAACGCGCATGGGCACACATGACGGACATCGAAGGACTCGAAGAACTAGCCGCACTAGCCAAAAGCAGCGCACGCTCAGGAGCAGCACTGGCGACAGGGCTTGGCAGAATCGCCAGCCAGCTGCGTGAAACCGCACAGTTTCACACCGAAGCACAAGCCGAACGCGCCGGGGTGTTCATCGCCCTGCCCTTAAGCCTGTGCTACCTGCCTGCATTCATGCTCCTAGGACTCGCCCCCGTGGTCATCGGCCTAGGCATGAACATTTTCACCACATCACTTTCACCCTAAGGAGAACACCATGTTCAACCACACACTCACCCACCTCATGCAGCATCTACGCAGCACAACTGTGCGCTGGGTAGAAGACGACGAAGGCATGACCACCATCGAATACGCCATGGGCGCACTCGGTGCGGCAGCACTCGCAGGTGCCCTCTACTTGGTCGTATCTTCGGGGGCGGTATCCAACGCACTGGAATCAATCATCACCAATGCGCTTAACTCCACCCCGAACTAAACACCCACTTCTTATTACAGTGCGTCGTTGGGCTGCAGACGAGCACGGGTCCACCACCATTGAAACCGCACTAGGCTTCAGCAGTCTCGTACTCATCTTCAGCCTCCTGTTGGCAGGTTTAATGACCGTGGCCACCTATATCTCTGCCATCGACACCGCTGGGGCGGCTGCCCGTGCAGCCGCCATCGGCGAACCCTACACGCCGAGTAGAGGGGAAGTCATCATCGAAGAAAGCGGGGCGAAAATCACCGCCACAGCAACCATCCCCAGCTTCTTTGGAGCGATAAGTGCACACGCCGTTTTTGTCAATGAACAATCGCTTACCCAACCCTGAAAGGAGTAATAATGCAACTGTGGCACGAGGAGCACGGCTCAACCACGGTGCTCACCGCAGGAATTATCGCCATACTTGCGCTGATCAGCGTCGTGTTCTTCAGTCACAGTCACACCACCATCGATGCCCACAAAACCCGCAACGCCGCTGACCTTGCCGCAGTCGCAGCAGCCTACGCCCACCACACAACTGGAGAAGGATGCCATCTAGCAGCAGAAATAGCCAGCGACAACGGTGCAACCCTGACACACTGCCACATCGATGGCGGGGATGCTTACGTCACAGTAGAAGGCCTAAAAACGACGGCACGCGCCAGAGCAGGGCCCATGGGGGTTGATTAATCCTTTCCCGCAAGCATGGACACCATCGCCCCCAGAAGCGTGTGCGCCCCCTGTTTATCCAGCGGATTATTCCCATTTCCACACTTCGGGGACTGCACACAGCGCGGGCAACCAGAGTCGCATTCGCAGGAGTCAATCGTGTCATAGGTACGGCCAATCCACTCAGCAAACCGACGGTAGCCCTCATCGGCAAAACCCGCACCGCCGGGATAACCGTCGTACACAAACACCGTGGGCAACAGCGTGTCTGGGTGCAGCGCAGTAGACACACCACCAATATCCCAGCGGTCGCAGGTCGCAATCAAGGGAAGCAACCCAATGGCGGCGTGCTCGGCAGCATGTAGCGCACCAGGGATATCCTCAATACCTAGAGCGGTAAAAATAGTCGGATCGATTGTATACGCCACGCTGCGCGTCAGTAGCACATTCGGTGGTAAATCAAGGGGCACTTGGTTAATAATGCTGCCATCAAATCCCTTGACCATATAGCCGACAACCTGGGTGGTTACCTCCACATCCACGTTGGAAATCCACAGGCCAGGTGCTGGATTAGACACCTGTACTGGATCGTCCACGATCCTAATATCCGTGGTGCTTCGTGCCACAGTGTAGTAGTCAGGGGCCTCGGGGTGAACCAGAGCGAGACGCCCATCAAGGTCGAGTTCATCCACCACAAAGTGCTCACCCTGGTGAACGTAGACTGCGCCGGGGTGGATGTGGCTGTGTGCTTGAGTGGCGTCGATAGTGCCGAGTAGGCGACCATCGGTGCTATCAACGATGCGGATTTGGTGTCCGCTGCCGCGCAGGTTGAGTCGTTCGTGGCCGTCGAGTCCGGGTTTAAGTTGGGCGTACCAGCCGTTGGCACGGCGTCTCAGAAACCCTGCTTCGATGAGGCTGTGGAGTGTTTTTTCGGCGTTAAAGGTGGCGATGTCGGCCTCGTTGAGGGGTGTTTCGAGGGCTGCACAATACAGGTGGCCTGCGAGGATGGTGGGGTTGTGGGGGTTGAAGACGGACTGTTCGATAGGTGTATCCAAAAGTGCTTCGGGGTGGTGGAGTAGGTAGTTGTCGAGGGGTTCGTCGCGGCCGATGAGTAGGGCGAGGGAGGACTGTCCGCGGCGTCCGGCGCGTCCGATTTGTTGCCAGAAGCTGGCGATGGTGCCGGGGTATCCGGCGCAGATGACGGCGTCGAGTCCGCCGACGTCGATGCCGAGTTCGAGGGCGTTGGTGCTGGCGAGTCCGATGAGTTCGCCGTTGTCGAGGGCTTGTTCGAGTTGGCGTCGGTGTTCGGGCAGATATCCGGCGCGGTAGGAGGCTACGCGGCTGGCGAGGTCTGCGCGGTGGTGGCTGCTGAGTTGTTCTTGGCAGGCTAGTGCTGTTAGTTCGGCTTGTGTGCGGGAGCGAACGAAGGTGAGGGTACGTGCCCCTTCGGTGATGAGTGTGGCCATGATGCTGGCGGCTTCGGTGGTGGGGGCGCGGCGGATGGGTGCGCCGTTTTCGCCGGTGGTGTCGGAAAGAAGTGCGGGTTGCCAGAGTCCGATGGTGCGGCTGCCGTGGGGTGAGCCGTCGGTGGTGACGGCGCTCACGTCGGCGCCGATGAGGGTGCTGGCGTGTGCTGCGGGGTTGGCGGTGGTGGCGGAGGCGAGGATGATGCGGGGGTTTGCTTTGTAACGGCGTGCTAGGCGTATGAGTCGGCGTAGTACGAGTGCGACGTGTGCGCCGAATACGCCGCGGTAGCTGTGGCATTCGTCGATGATGATGTAGTTGAGGTTGCGCAGGAGGCGTTGCCAGTGGGTGTGGTTGCGCAGTATTCCTGCGTGGAGCATGTCGGGGTTGGTGAAGATGAAGCGGGATTGTTCGCGGATGGTGCTGCGGGCATCGGTGGGGGTGTCGCCGTCGTAGGGTGCGGGGTGGATGGTGCTGAGGCCGTCGACGTTGTGGATGAGGCGGCTAGTGTTGAGAAGTTGGTCGTTTCCGAGTGCTTTGGTGGGTGTGAGGTAGAGGGCGGTGGCTGTGGGGTTGGTGGCGAGTGCGGTGAGGGTGGGCAGTAGGTAGCACAGTGATTTGCCGGAGCTGGTTCCGGTTGCGATAACAACGTGGTTGCCGTTCCACGCGAGGTCGGCGGTGAGAGCTTGGTGGCTGTAGGGGGAGGTGATGCCTTGGGCGCTGAGCTTGTCGACGAGCGGCTGGTGTGCCCAGTTCGGCCAGGGTGCGTAGGTGGCTGGTGTTGCTGGGAGGGTGCGGCTGTGGGTGCAGGTGGAGTCGGGGTTGGTTTCGGTGAGGGTGTGGAGTAGTTCTTCGGCGGCTGTGGGCGTGTGTGGGGCTGTGGTGGTGTGTGTTTTGTGCACGTCTTGTGTGTGTTTTGGGTTGTGTGGGGAGGAATTTTTCATCTTTTTTCTTTGCTTTGACCTGCGGGAAGTTGTGGGTAGAAGATTCTTCGCCTCACACTTTCTTCTAATCTGTGAAAGACTTGATGCTAGGTCGCCTTGTGTAAGGATTTATCCTTTGAGGCTTTTTCGCAGCGAGGTAGTGAACCTTTTCAAGCTTAAACCGCTTTTAAAGTCTTTGATCGCCACACAGCCTAAAGTGAATGAACAGCCATTCAGACCTGATCTTCAGTTATTCAGCATTTTCCTCCTTTGCAATCGGCAAAGAAAGTTGTGTTTCTTCTGCGCACGCATCCGGTGTGTGTGGGGGAAAGTTCGTTGGAATTTTGTTTCAAACGCGCATGAGTGTGGGTGCTAAGTTTTACATTTTTTAAAGGAATTAATATGGCTAAGGGCACTGTAAAGTGGTTCAACGCTGAGAAGGGCTTCGGCTTCATCTCTCCAGAAGATGGCTCCGCTGACGTCTTTGTTCACTACTCTGAGATTGAGGGCAACGGTTTCCGTAGCCTCGAAGAGAACCAGCTCGTCGAGTTCGAAATTGGCGATGGCGCAAAGGGCCCACAGGCTCTCGGCGTGACTGCTGTTTAAGATCTTCGTTTGCACCGAGTCGCAGCTTCGCTCTCATTGTGGGGTATAAGTTGGGTCTAGTGGGTGTAGGGATTCATCCCGTTTTTCTGTTTGTGGAAAAACGGGATTTTTCTTTATGTGTATGCTGGGCGGATTTTAGGGGCCGTGGAAGCACCTGATGTGTGTTCGTGCTGTTGTGGTGGGTGTAGCAGTTGCGTTGCGTAAGTTTTGGGGGTGAAAGTCATGGTCATGGCTGGTGTTGTGCTCAGGTTTGTTGCTTGTTGTGGGGGGATGGGTTGCCCCTAAAAAGTGTGGTTTTCAGGCGGGTTGGACAAAAGCGCGGGATAGACCCGTATTATAAGGAGCGATTGCATCCCTCTAGTTTTGTCGCGCGTGGCTGTAGTGTGTGTTGTTTCTATGGTGTTTTGCGTGGGTGCTAGGGTGAGCATGCTCATACGTATTGGCTCTTTCGCGCTGGTGCACCTTGATTTGTGGGGTGGCTGGGGTTGAGGGATCTATGGCTTTGAGGCTCGCGGTGGCTGTGTCGGTTGTGTGCCGGTGTGGCTGGTTGGGTTTTGGGGCTTTTCAAGGAATTGAGGTTCTTGTAGTTTTATGGCTGAACGCAGCGGTATTAAGCGCCTTGTCATCGTCGAGTCGCAGACGAAGGCAAAGAAGATCGCCCCGTACCTCGGTAGCGATTACATCGTGGAAGCTTCGGTGGGGCACATTCGTGATTTGCCGCGGGGTGCCGCTGATGTGCCAGCGAAATTCAAGAAGGAGTCGTGGGCTCGTCTTGGTGTGAATGTTGATGATAATTTCACGCCGTTGTACGTGGTGAGCCCGGACAAGAAGAAGAAGGTTTCGGATCTTAAGGCGAAGCTGAAAGATGTTGATGAGCTTTTGCTGGCAACTGACCCCGACCGTGAGGGTGAGGCGATTGCGTGGCATTTGCTGGAGACGTTGAAGCCGAAGGTGCCGGTGCGCCGCATGGTGTTCAACGAGATCACTAAGCCGGCTATTCTTGCTGCTGCGGAGAACACTCGTGAGCTGGATGAGAATCTTGTGGATGCGCAGGAAACTCGCCGTATCCTCGACCGTTTGTACGGTTATGAGGTGTCCCCGGTGCTGTGGAAGAAAGTGATGCCGCGCCTGTCGGCGGGTCGTGTGCAGTCGGTGGCGACTCGTGTGATCGTGGAGCGTGAGCGCGAGCGTATGGCGTTTAAGTCGGCTGAGTATTGGGATATTAAGGCTCAGTTTGATACTGGTAAGCCTGCTACTGATGGTAATCCGCGTACTTTTGATGGGCGTTTGAGTGCTGTTGATGGTGCTCGCGTGGCTACGGGTCGTGATTTTAATGATCACGGCGAGCTCACAAGCGATGCCACTGTTATCAGTGAGCAGCGTGCGAAGCAGCTGGTGGATGGCTTGCAGGGTCAGGATATGGCTGTGTTGAGCGTGGAGGAGAAGCCGTATACGCGTCGTCCGTATGCGCCGTTTATGACCTCCACGTTGCAGCAGGAGGCGGGGCGCAAGCTGCATTACACGTCGGAGCGTACGATGCGTATTGCGCAGCGTTTGTATGAAAACGGTCATATTACGTATATGCGTACCGATTCCACGACGTTGTCGGAGCAGGGTTTGAAGGCTGCCCGTGAGCAGGCTATTTCGCTGTATGGTCGGGAGTATGTTGCAGATTCAGCGCGTCGTTATGACCGTAAGGTGAAGAATTCCCAGGAGGCGCACGAGGCGATTCGCCCAGCGGGTGAGCGTTTTGCTACCCCTGGTGAGTTGGCGGGTGTGTTGGATGCTGAGGAGTTTAAGCTTTATGAGCTGATTTGGCAGCGCACTGTTGCATCCCAGATGGCGGATGCGAAGGGTACGTCGCTGAAGGTGACGATTGCGGGTAACGCCAGCGATGGTACTGCGTGTGAGTTTTCTTCGACGGGGCGCACTATTACGTTCCAGGGTTTCTTGCGGGCGTATGTGGAGACGTCGAAGCTTGCCGACGGCCGCGACGTTGCTGATAATGCGGAGTCGCACCTGCCGCGCCTGGTTGAGGGCGATGAACTGGGTACGAACCGGTTGGAGGCGGAGGGGCATTCGACGAATCCTCCTGCCCGTTATACGGAGGCGTCGCTGGTGAAGAAGATGGAGGATTTGGGCATTGGCCGTCCTTCCACTTACGCCAGCATTATTAAGACGATTCAGGATCGTGGCTATGTGTATTCCCGTGGTAATGCGCTGGTGCCGAGCTGGGTTGCGTTTGCGGTCGTGGGTTTGATGGAGAAGTCCTTCGCCGCGCTCGTTGATTATGATTTCACTTCCTCAATGGAGGATGAGCTTGATGAGATCGCTGCTGGTAATGAGAACGGTGCTCATTGGTTGGCGGGTTTTTATTTCGGCGATGCGCAGGCCTCGGATGCGACGGCGGAGTCGATTGCTCGCCAGGGTGGTTTGAAGGCGCTGGTTGGCGATAATTTGGAGCAGATTGATGCGCGTAGTGTGAATTCGCTTCCGCTTTTCGACGACGCGCAAGGTCGCCCCGTTTTCGTGCGCGTGGGCCGCTACGGGCCGTATATTGAACGCCAGGTTGGTGTGAAAGATGGTGAGCCGGAGTATCAGCGTGCAAACTTGTCTGATACCACCACTCCAGATGAGTTGACTTTGGAGTTCGCGGAGAAGCTTTTTGCTACCCCGCAGTCGGGCCGTGAGTTGGGTGTGAATCCGAAGAATGGTCGCATGATTGTGGCGAAGGAGGGTCGTTTCGGCCCGTACGTCACGGAGATCATGGGTGAGGATGAGAAAGAGAAGGTTCTCGTTAAGGCTGAGCAGATTGTTGCTGAGGAGCGTGCTGCTGAGGATGCGCAGCGTGCTGCTGAGGGTAAGCGGGTGAAGAATTGGGAGACCAAGACTGCTGCTGCTGCTAAGGAGAAGCGGATTAATCAGATTATTGAGGAGACGCTGAAACCTGCGACTGCGTCGTTGTTTAGCACGATGGAGCCTGCGACTGTGACGCTTGAGCAGGCGTTGCAGTTGATGTCTTTGCCTCGTGAGGTGGGTGTTGATCCTACTGATGGTGAGGTGATTACTGCCCAGAATGGTCGTTATGGTCCGTATTTGAAGAAGGGTACGGATTCGCGTTCTTTGGCCAGTGAGGACCAGATTTTCAGCATCACTTTGGATGAGGCGCGCCGTATTTATGCGGAGCCGAAGCGTCGTGGCCGTGGTGGTTCGACGAGCCAGCAGTCCATTAAGGAGCTGGGTGATAACGATGTGTCGGGTAAGCCTATGAGTGTGCGAGATGGTCGTTTTGGCCCGTATGTGACTGATGGTGTGACGAATGCGTCGTTGCGTAAGGGCGATGACCCGTTGACGTTGACGGATGCTCGCGCCAATGAGTTGTTGTCTGAGCGTCGTGCCAAGGAAGCTGCTGAGGGCGGCCCCGCTAAGAAGGCGACCAAGAAGGCTGCGAAGAAGACGACAAAGAAAACTACCGCGAAGAAACCTGCTAAAACCACCAAACGTGTGGTCAAAGCTGGTGGCCGCAAGAAGTAGCTGAAGTTTCCAAATCTCACGCAGATCACTGCCCCTTAAGGTGTGGTCTGCGTGTTTTTTGGTTATCCAACATGGGCACGTTTTTGAGTGCATTGGGGGTAGGGGACGAATGCTAAAAGCGACCTTGATTGTTGTCAATTACTTGTGAAATTGTGGGGCTGAATTTTACTCCTCTGGGAACGTGAATGGGGGTTTTCCCGGTCTTATATGAATAAAGAGCTGTTTCCCGTAGTTTTCGTCCTGTTGTGTGGTTATGAGTGATTTTTCCCCTGTGACAGCAGCGGGGGTAATTGGGGCTACCCCCGTTTGGGAACGCAAAAGGTGTTTTTTCAGTCTCATATAAATAGAGGCGTTTTGTTGTCGCCTCGGCCCAGACAAGTGATTTCTACTTGGAGAGGAGAATACGTGAATCTACGTACAGCCTTTATCCCAGTGCTTGTTGCTACGTGCGTGTTTACATCTGGCTGCGCGGATAACAACGTCAGCACTGATGCTGGCGCAGCATCGACTGTTGCGCCTGAAACACAGCAGCCAGCGTTGCCATCTGAAACAACACAGCCAGCGTCGGTGTCTTCCATGATCCCGCTTCCACCAGATCGTGAATACGTCGAAGCTTTCGATCCGACTGATCGAACACAAAAACTCTATAACCCCTGCGATGAATTCACAGCTGAAGATCTCGCGGAACTAGGGCTAGAAAAAGTGGGTCGGACACGTCGCAATGGGACGTCGTTGATCGATTGTGGCATGCAAGTCCCTCATCAATTCGGTGTGTATAACATCGACACGCATTTTGCGACTTTTGAAGGGATTAAGTCGCGTGGCTTGATGATTGATGCGACATTCCCGGACGCGGACGATCGGGTCTACTTCAATGAGATTGGCAATGAAGATAAGCACTGCAATGCTGCGGTTAGTACCACCCATGGCCGTTTGAGCGTGGTTTATACCAATGCTTGGGAAGAGTCACTTGGGCGGGATGAGCTTTGCCGCAGGGCTTTTGAAGTCCTACAAAAAATTCGAGTTAAAGGAGGATACAAATGACATCACTACATATTGATGTTCAGCAACTCGTCGAGAGTATCGACGCGTTGGGATCTATTCACGACTTTGCAGCAATGACTTCAGCATTTAAAGATGTTGGTCTGCTTGATGGTTTTTCTTCTGTGAGTGGTTTGGATCAGATGGGCCGCTATCATGGTCAGGTACTGGAAGGCTCTGTTGGTAGCGCAAAAGAGATGATGGCCGCCTTAAAACGCCAGGTGCAGTGGTTGGGGCGGAATCTTCACGCGAATTTAGATGCGTTATCTGGGATGGATCGGTTTTTCGCTGAAGCAATTGATGCTATTGAAAATGGTGGCACACCTAGTACTTCTGGGGTTAGGTATCCGGTACGCCCAGCACTTGGTTTTGAAGCCTTTGATTTCCCTACGCCTGTGACCTCACGAGCCTCATCGCTACAGGAGCTATTATCAGGGCTGATGTCAACGAACAACGCTGGGGCATTGGATGCTGCAGCTACATGGGCGAACCTGTCGAGTCGAACATTGGATATGAGCACCAAGTTACGGCAGGTTGCTACTGATATGACCGCATCAAACCGCGGAGAGGTATTTGATGCCGCTGCACCACGAATCATTGAAATGGCGAATGCCAGTGCAAATTTCGCACATAACGCAGGACTGATGTCACAATCAGTAGCACAGCTTGCCATGATCGCACCCTCATTTACATCCGCTGTCGGGGCAGCTATCGCCTCCCTTGAAGCAATGCAAACAACCCAAGTGGGTGCATTAATAAAAAAGCAAGCCGAAGAAATGTATCTGATTGGGTTCAAAGAAGCACTATCAACAAGCATCACAGCAGCGATGCCGGTAATCCGCAATCTCATGGAACCTGCATCTGCCGGTGCCGGTGGTGGTCAATCACCCGCTGCAATAAGCCAAGGACACGCAGGAGGAGGAATCACACGAACCTCACAGACTGCTACAGGGATGGGCATTGAACCACAAGTACTAGCAGAACAAGTACTAGATACTGTCGCATCACAACAAGCCACGCTCGGGTTTGACCCGAATGTGGTCAACCCCTTGAATATGCATCAATACCCCGGTGGGGCAAACAGCCTCGGCGCAAGCACCACAAGCTGGGGACCAAATACCGGTGGACCAGGTGGAATGAACCCCATAGCAGGTGCCGGTGGACTAGGTGGAGTGAATACTGCTGGTAGCCAGTCTGGTGCGTTCAACCAGCATGGTACTGGCGGTCGTGGCACCAGTGCTGGAGTCGGCTCAGGTACAGGCTATGGTGTTGGGGGTGCACCAGTTGCAGGTGGGCATGGCTCATCAGGCGGAGTGGGAGCTGGCGGCAGTAACAGCGGTGGTGGTTCTCGTTCCGGTGCAGGTGGTGCATATAGTACTGGTGGGCTTCGCGGAAACGGGACTGGTTCAGGATCTGGTTCTGGTTCGGGTTCGGGTCGGGGCGGCCATGTAGGTGGTGGAGGAACAGGTTCGGGTACAGGGTCGAATGCTGGGCAGGGGTCGTCGGGGGCTGGTGCTGCTGGTTCTTCAGGCCGGGGCTCAACAATGATGGGTGGGGCACCCATGGGTGGTACTGGTACTGGGGGTGCCGGTGGTGCTGGGGGTCGTGAGAATCGTCGGCGGACTACACCACGCACACGACGCGGAGGAGTGAAAGGGATCCTGCAGCAAGCCGAGCGGGAAGGGAATTTGCGTGACCTTCTAGGCGATGCACCCAAAGTAGTCCCACGCGTGATCGGCGCGGACGTATTCAAACCCCGCGACCAACGCTAAAAACACACCTGTGGTTGGGAAACAAACCCCTAACCACAGGTGTTCACCTTAATCTTTTTACCCACTACCTGCTGGGGTCGCGGTCTTCCTTCACACAATGGTGATACAACAAAGGGGTGATCCATGGGTAGGTGAGTTCTTGGTCAGAAGGGAGCTGGTCACACCACCTTACTTCCGCTATTTCAGAGTCGGGTAGTGGCTGGATGGTGTCCACGGTGGCTAGGTATGTTCGTCCCCAATTCGTGGTCCCATCAACACTGACGCGGTGGTCGCAGACTGCTTCTAATGTTTTTGGTTTCACCCCAGCTTCCTCAAATAGTTCGCGGGCGGCTGCCTGATCCACGCTTTCCCCTTTTTCCACATGTCCGCCTTGGTTTTCCCAAGTGTGCCGATCGCGGTGGCGGCTCAGCAAGATGCGGGTGCCGTCGAGGGTGATGATGAGAACGTAGCGATAGTTGCTACCGGTACCCACAGGATGGAGAGAAACATTAAACATATTCACTGGAGAAAAACTCTTAGGTTTGAAAAGGCTGAATGGAGATCAGTATAGAAATATCTTAGGGAAGGTGTGGTGAAAGTCGGGGACAAAATAGCAGAGTCGGGCGTGAAGTGGGCATAAGAGTGGGATATTTGCCACAGATACCGTTTTCAATCGGGCATATCACCAACACTTCGGGCATACTGGAGATGGTGGCTTCGCGCGGGATTACCTCTTCGGAAGTGTCGGCTCACCGGTTTGTGGTGGGCGATTTTCACAAGTGTTGAGGATAAACAGCGTGGGGGCGCTGTTTTAAAAAAATTCCACTACATCACCAGCCCCTGATTGTGTTCAGTGTCTGGGGGCTTCGAGGAAGAAGAGTTCGCACTATGAAAGATATTGTCGGAAACAAGGTTGTTCTCATCGGCGCTGGTGATGTTGGCGTCGCTTTTTCCTATGCGTTGGTCAATCAGGGAATCTGTGATCATCTTGCCATCATTGATATTGATGAAAAGAAGCTTGAGGGCAACGTCATGGACTTAAACCACGGTGTGGTGTGGGCTCCTTCGCGTACCAAGGTAACTAAGGGCAGTTATGAGGATTGTGCTGATGCTGCCATGGTGGTTATCTGCGCGGGTGCTGCCCAAAAGCCAGGCGAGACTCGCCTGCAGCTGGTGGATAAGAACATGAAGATTATGAAGACCATCGTGGATAACGTGATGGCGCAGGGCTTCGACGGTATCTTCCTCATTGCTTCTAATCCGGTGGATATTCTTACCTACGCTGTGTGGCGTTACTCTGGTCTGGATTGGCATCGTGTGATTGGTTCCGGCACTGTGTTGGATTCGGCGCGTTTCCGCTACATGCTGGGTGAGCGTTATGAGGTTGCGCCTACTTCTATTCACGCCTACATCATTGGTGAGCATGGGGATACGGAGCTTCCTGTACTTTCTTCCGCAACTGTTGCTGGTGTGAGTATGCGTAAGCAGTTGGAGAAGACTCCTGGCTTGGAAGAAGAGCTGGAGAAGATCTTTGAGGAAACCCGCGATGCGGCGTATAAGATCATCGATGCGAAGGGCTCGACATCCTATGGCATCGGCATGGGCCTTGCTCGTATTACCCGTGCTGTGCTGCAGAATCAGGACGTAGCGTTGCCGGTGTCGGCGTTGCTGCAGGGTGAGTATGGCCAGGAGGATATTTATATTGGCACTCCTGCGATTATTAACCGTCGTGGTATTCGTCGTGTGGTGGAATTGGAACTTTCTGATCATGAGAAGGAACGCTTTACTCATTCCTGTGATGTTTTGCGTAGCATTCAGAAAGAGTTTTTTCTAGACTCCTAGGTTCACGCATTGCGACGTCTTCGTGGGTTTTCACCACGTTGTAGTCGATTAGATGCGGGGGGTTTGTGGGAAAAGACATCGGTTTCTTCATCTTGGGTAAAGGCAAGGTGAAGAAACCGTTTGTGCGTGGTGCTGCGAAACGTAGGCGTGAATGAAGGGGGCATTTCATGTGCGGTGTAAGGGGGTGAAAGCGTAGCGTGATAGTAGTCGCTTGGTTTATTTTTACTGCGACTTTTCACTGAAACGACGATGAAGGGTAGTGGTGAAGTGGCACGGAGGGGCGAGTTTTATAAAGTCGAGGACGGCAAAATTATCGGTGGTGTGTGTGCAGGCGTTGCCGAGTATTACGGGATGAATCCTTTAACTGTGCGGTTGCTTTATTGTGGGGCGCATTTTTTCGGGCTGCCGATGGTGGTGGTGTATGCGTTGCAGTGGTTGGTCTACCCGAGCAAGCAGGAGCATGAGCGTCGCGCGAAAGACATGTGGTGAGTGCGTGGGGGCGGTGTTGTTGTCCGTGATAGTGGTGGATTTTGGGGGTCGCGCTAGCATGAGGGTGGCGAAGTTGAAAATAATTGTTGTTTCTATTTTCTTGCATACTCTGTGTGGGGTGTGGGGGAAAGTGAGGAGAAAACGTGGAATCCCTGATCATTGCGCATCGTGGTTTTAATGGGGTTTATCCTGAAATGACGAGGTTGGCGTATGAAAAGGCGCTGGAGTTGCCGGGGTTGCATGGGGTGGAAACTGATGTGCGGCTATCGGCTGATGGTCAGGTGATGTGCACTCATGATGCGAATACGTTGCGCACAACGGGGGAAAAACGGTGGGTGTCGATGACGAATGCTGCGCGGTTGAAGTCGTTGAACTGTGCGCACGGCACGAGGTGGGCGTCGCAAAGCATGTTGACGTTGGATGAGCTGATTGAGCTTGTGTTCGCCCATGATGATAAGCATTTATATATTGAGGCGAAGCACCCGCACCGGCATGGCCGGATGTTGGAGGAGCAGGTGTGTTTGCGTTTGCGTTACCACGGTTTGTTAGACAGTGAGCGGGTGCACGTGATTTCGTTTTCGCATGCGGCGATCAGGCGTATCGGGAAGTTGGCGCCGGCGTTGGAGACTTTTTATTTGCGCCGCAACTACGAGCAGTTTTTTGATAGCGCCCGAATGGGCTGGTCGCGCCCTAGTGGGTACGGGATTTCGATTGCGCACGCGAAGCTGCACCCTGAGCGTATCGACGCCCCCACAGCGCCGACTTATATGTGGACGGTGAACGAGGAAGAAGATATTTATTTCGCCCTTGAGCAGGGTGTGCGGGTGATTTCTACTGATTTCCCCGACAGGGCGTTGGCGATCAAGGCGGGTTTTGAAGCGTAGCGTAGTTGCGTGTGCGGTTGGGGGAGGGGTGTTTGTATCGCCTGTAAGGTAAGTTTGATCCCATGGCTAAAAAGAAGAAGAACGCTGAACAACTCCCTGAGGGGATGAGCCGCCGCCAGGCGAAGCTTGCTGCCCGTGCCGCTGAGCGCGCCGCTTTTGAGCGCGATCCTCGCCCCTTTGGCGAGTTGTCCTTTGAAACTGACCTGATTGCTGTCCAGGCTTTCGTCCCGTCGGCTAAGGCAAAGGTGCAGGTTGCTGGCATTGATCGCCCAGTGTATCTGTGCACTGTGCTGCCTGGTGGTGCCGCAGCTGTGGTCCGCGAGGATGCTGAGGGTGAGGTTGCGTTGGTGGCTTTGCAGCAGTACAAGCCTTCCCGTAACCCTAACCGTGATCTTGCTTTCGCCTTGAACTGGGTGAAGAGCGCACAGGTTGGTGAAACTTTGGAGAGTTCGCACGCGGATGGCACTGAGCCGAAGCTGGTGGATGTGCTTGATCCGAAGCAGGATGTTGTGTTCGAGGAATTCGATAACTTCAACTGGTGGATTCCTGCCGGTATGCAGGACAATGCGGAGTATAAGCGCGCTATTGAAGCTGCGAATGAGACTGTGTTGCCTTCGGCTAAGGTTGAGGCGGAGATTTCTGGTACTGCGTGGTGGATTAATCCAGGTGAGAAGGCTCATATTCGTTGGGTGCGCCCAGAACATGAGGATAAGGTGCTTCATGCTTTGGCTCGTATCGCTGCTCGCGGTGAGCTGAAGTTGGGTGAGGAGTCGAAGTTTGCTGGTGTATTCCGTACTCACGGTATTGTTGTGCCTGTGTGGGATCTTGATCCGCAGCGTGCTCCTGAAACCTACCCTGCTGATCTGAAGGCACTGGATGCCAAGATTGTTGCTGAGTTGGATAACGATGCCCCGTTGACTGCGGATGAGCGTCGCCAGTTGGAGAACATTAAGTCCCGCCAGGTGACTTTGTAAATTCTTTGCGCTTGTGCGCAAAAGCCGAACTATAAGCTGCCTGATTACGTGTGATGAGGCTGTGCTTATGGTGCGGCTTTTTCATGTGCGGGGGTGTAGTCGTGGCGGTTTGTGGGGAATGTGGGTGGTGTTGTGGGGGTGGTGTTGTGGAATGTGGCAGGTGGGAGGGGGTGTGTAAAGGGGGTAGGGGTGGAAGGATGCTGTGGTGTGGGGGTTGTGGGTGAAAAGCGCCCCTCTACTGGGAAATATGCATCCGGTTGAATAATCTTCGATGGCTGTGGTGGGAAAAATGTGTGGTTGCTCTTTATTTTTTCCCACCAATGACTAACAATTTTTTCTCAAGAATGACTAACATTCTGTGAGTAATGGTGACGGCAGTCACAAGGCAGGGTGGTCATGGGACCACTTGCTTCAAGTAGGAAGGTTGTCCACGATGGCAAACATTATTGACTCACTGAATTCGGTGATCTGGTCACCGGCTTTGGTGTTCCTGTGTCTTGGTGCGGGCGTATTCTTCACCATCGCTACGGGTTTTCTTCAGATTCGTTGCATTCCCGATATGGTGCGACAGATCCGCACGGGTGAAAAATCCGATTCGGGTGTTTCCTCCTTCCAGTCCCTGATGATCTCCCTCGCAGGCCGCGTAGGTGTCGGAAATATTGCTGGTGTTGCTACCGCAATCGCGTTCGGCGGGCCGGGTGCAGTGTTCTGGATGTGGGTGGTGGCTCTGCTGGGTTCGGCCACGAGCTTTATTGAATGTACTCTTGCCCAGATTTATAAAGAGAAGGACCGCGATACCGGTGAGTATCGTGGTGGTCCTGCCTACTACATTGAGAAGGCGTATAAGCACACTGCTGCTGCGCCGTTCATGCTGCTGTACGCCATTGTGTTTGCCGTGTCGATGATCCTCGCAACTTCCTACTTCCTGCCCGGCATTCAGGCTAATGGTGTGGCTGCCGCTGTTAATAATGCGTGGGGTATTGATTTCAAGATTTCCGCGGCGATTTTGGGTCTGTCTCTGGCCGCGATCATTATTGGTGGCATTAAGCGCATTGCTAACTTCGCCGCCACCGTGGTTCCGTTCATGGCGGTGCTGTACATCATTGCTGCGCTGATCATTATGGCGGTGAACTACGACCGTATCGATGATGTATTCTCACTGATTTTCCGTTCCGCTTTCGATCTTGAGTCCACTTTCGGCGGCATGCTGGGTGTGGCGATCATGTGGGGTGTCAAGCGTGGCATTTACTCCAACGAAGCTGGTCAGGGTACCGGCCCACAGTCCGCTGCTGCTGCTGAGGTCTCCCACCCAGCGAAGCAGGGTTTTGTGCAGGCCTTTGCTGTGTACATTGATACGTTGTTTGTGTGCTCGGCTACCGCGTTCATCATCATTTCGACCGACATGTACAAGGTGTTCCGTGGCGAGAGTGAAGATGGTGAGTTGGCCTATGCTGGTGCGCTTCGCGACGGCGTTCCGGTCGGCCCCGGTTTTGTCCAGGAGGGCTTGAACAGCTTCGCTTCGGGCATTGGCCCAAGCTTCGTAGCTCTGGCGATCATGCTCTTTGCCTTCACCACCGTGTTGGCTTACTACTACATGGCTGAGACGAACCTGGCGTACTTCAACCGCTGGATTCCAAACCGTGGCGTGCGTCGCGGCATTATTTGGTCGCTGCGTGTGTTGATCGTGATTTCGGTGGTAGTGGGTGCAACTACTACCCCAGGTACCGCGTGGGCGTTGGGTGATATCGGTGTGGGTGCGACCGCGTGGCTGAACATTGTGGCCATTTTGTTCCTGCAGATTCCGGCTCACAAGGCACTGTGGGATTACCACAAGCAGAAGAAGGCCGGTAAGGACCCTGAATTCGATCCAGAAGCTTTGGGCATTAAGAATGCTGAGTTCTGGGTTGAGCGCAAAAACGCACAGTCCTAAGTTGCTACTTGAGTGCGACTAGTTCCCCGCGCATCATGTTGTTGTTTGGCATGGTGCGCGGGGCTTTGTGCGTTAAAGATGCAGGTTATAGCTTGTGAAGGGTGCGTGCAGTTCGGTGTTTGCAGGTGCTTTTCACTAAAGTTGTGGGCGAAGAAAACACCCTCCATGGGCACGTGGTAGGTTGTGGCGTGGGTGACAGGAGTAGAAGGTGGGCATTCGTTCGTTTTTTCAGCCTCTCCCCATTCTTGTGATGGTGCTGCTGGCAGCGTTTATTGTGGTGGTGTTGCCCACCACGCTTGTTGATGCGGCGGCGGGAATCTACGCACATTACCCGCGCATCCACCTAGGGCTCACGACCTTTGCCGCTTTGTGTATCCAGGCCTTGCCGCTGGTGGTGCTGGGTTCGTTGGCGTCAGCCACTGTGGGTGTGGCGATGACTCCGCAGCGGTGGGCTAAGGTGTTGCCCTCGCACCCGGTGGTGGGTGTGGGGGCGGCTGCGGTGGCGGGCATGTTGGTTCCTAGTTGCGAGTGTTCCTCGGTGTTTTTGGCTCGCCGCATGATTGCATCCGGTGTGGCCCCAGCGACGGCGATGACATTCATGGTGGCTGCCCCTTCTGTTAATCCACTCGTTGTGGGGGCGACGTTTGTGGCGTTTGGGGGCTGGGAGATGGCGTCGGCACGCTTAGCTGCGGGACTGTTGGCTTCGCTGGGGGTGGGGTTAAGCGTTGCGCTGTGGGGTAAAAAGAGTTTTGCCCAGCTTGCTGATACGCAGCAGCACGACACGGTTGACCGGAGTGTGTATGGCTGGTGTGCACTCGTGCGTCACGACGCCGTGTCCGCGCTCACCTTCCTTGTGATCGGCGGGCTGATTGCCGCGATCGGCAGCGCGTTGCTGCCACGCCAAGCAACAGACATGCTCGCCGAACACCTGCTGCTTGGGGTTGTGGTGATGGCTGTGATCGCGGTGATCGTCTCACTGTGCTCGCTTGGCGACGCCTTCGTGGCCGCCTCCTTGATCAACCTACACCCCGCCGCCGCACTATCCTTCCTCACCGTAGGGCCGATCATCGACGTAAAACTCTTTAGCATGATGGCAGGAATCTTAGGACCTAAACCCGCACGACTAGTAGCTGTAGCCGGATTCGGCGGCGGTATTCTCGCAACTCTCGTCATCGCGCTGCTGTGGGGGTGGCTGCGGTGAAAAACTTCCTCACAGGACTCCTACTCGCCGTTGTAGGCGGGGGCCTGATTCGCGCCGGGTTGCGCGGGGATCACCTCGCCTGGGTGACACTTCCGACCAGTGTGGTGCTCAGCCTGGGTGCAGTCTTGGTGGTGCTCGCAGCCATGACCGTGAGCATCGCAGAAAGGCCAACGTGTGCAACCAGCTGCGGTTGCGGGGAGAAAAGCTCACCCCTGAGCCCACTAGCAATCGGGCTGCTTGCGCTCATCATCGTTGGGTTTTCGCCCGTGGCTCTGAACACCACACAGGTACAACAAGCCAACCACAGCACCCGCGTGAGTTATGTTGGCACCGATCTTGTGCCCGATCTTCCACCCGGGGTGCCGGAAATCTCACTGCGGGAAGCGGTGGTGCGCGCAGGCGAACCTGCCGATAATCGTCTTGTAGGGCGCGAAATCACACTCCACGGGCAAATACGTAGCACCGACCAAGGCGTCTATCTTTCGCGCGTATCCGTGATCTGCTGCGCAGCAGACGCCCGAACCTTCGAGGTGGAACTAGTAGATCCTGGCCTCAAGCTTGCCGAAATACCCGATTTTTCCTGGGTGAAGGTCATAGTCCACCTCGAACCTGGCTCCGCGAACGCAAAGCGCCAGTGGATTCCACTGGCGGAAGTAACAAGTGCACACATGACCGAAGCGGCTGGCTATGAGCGGGGATGACTTGTGCATTCAGCACTCGTTCACCCCGCAGTAAAAGCTAACAGTGAGAGATAGAGCACATGCTACTTATAAAACCGCAGGTCATTTTTCGGCTATCGTACTGAAACTCTCACTCTTATTTTTGAATCAATCGCTTTTCTTTGAGTCGGCACACAGTTCAAGGGCTGGCGTTGCCACCAGCCCTTGAATAATGTGCAGGCAAGACTGCCCACCACATGACGAGTAGAAAACCTCGTTAACGCAAAGAATCAAACAGCGCTTGGGCACCCTGCTCATCCCAGATCACGACGTTTCCGACATCATAATCAGCGAAACCAGCATACGGCACAGTCTCAGTCTTCATACCGCCGCGCATCGCAAGTGCCACACGCATCAAATTCCACACATGGTCACGCTCACCCACAGTGAAACTACCCGCCACCGCGTTGATCGTGGGCAACGCCCGCAACGGATTAACAAACGTCGACGTACTCGAAGCCTTATCAACCAAAGCGGAGAAGAACTCGCGCTGGCGCTGCACACGATCAAGATCACCCAAGGCAGTAGCACGAGTGCGCACATAACCCAACGCAGTAGGACCATCAGCCTGCTGGCAGCCAGCCTGAATATTCAAATTCGCCAAAGGATCATCAATAGGCTGATCAGGGCAAATCTGAATACCACCCACGGCATCAACCACATTCGCCAAACCACCCATGCCAATCTCGGCATAGTGATCAATAGACAAACCAGTGGCCTGCTCCACCGTCTGCGTCAACAGTGGGGCCCCACCAAAAGTAAAAGCAGCATTGATCTTATTCATCCCAAACCCAGGGATCTCCACATAAGAATCACGCGGCAAAGACACCAACGTCGACTGGCCCGTCAACGGAATATGCAGCACCATGATCGTATCGGTACGGCGCGAACCAATATCCCCACCAGTACCCAGACGCTGCACATCCTCCTCACTCATCCCCTCACGGGAATCCGAACCCACCAACAACCAGTTCGTCCCCGCAGTATCAGC
Organism: Corynebacterium felinum; assembly: GCF_030408755.1. Taxonomy (NCBI): domain Bacteria; kingdom Bacillati; phylum Actinomycetota; class Actinomycetes; order Mycobacteriales; family Corynebacteriaceae; genus Corynebacterium; species Corynebacterium felinum. Next base: position 3,016,623 of record NZ_CP047209.1, on the reverse strand, counting down.
AATCCGCACCTGTGGGGAAGCCTGCACACGATTCAACCGGCTATCCAACCACAACGTGCCCGCAAGACTGAGCACAAGAACAACCAACACCAGCATGCCCACACCCCCCAAGCAGCCACGTGGGCGCAAACGGAAACCACGCCGTCGCAACGCCTTAGCCCCAGTAGGAGCGCTCGGCGGATAATACTGACGTGGAGTTTGCCCCGCCACATGCGAACCCGCCTGGCTCGACCGCGGAATCCGCGTCGGGCGAGGGGCCTGCGACTGCGGGGAAGCAGAAGGCTGGGCCGGAATATCAAAACGCGTATGCTGCATTGACGCGCCAGCACGCGACGAACCCACACCACCTCCACCACGCGCCGGATCGACCAAGCCTTGCGAAGGCCGCGCCGAACCCCCCACGCTGCCGTCTCGCGGCGTACGCGCCGAGCGAGGCGGGATGTCAGAGCGCGATGAAGACGCACTCCGGCGCCGAATGGGCCTACCGAAGCGGTCGGTGATGAGTTTGCCCTCTTTGTCGCGGAGGAACTCGTCGCCGCGATTCGATCCCATCTGAGTCATGGTTACAACAGTAGTAGCCAGCGAAGAATATGTGTGAGAAAGGCAACCGCAAATACAGCAAATTCCCAGATAGTACTTAGAATCCAAGCAGTGTGTGCAGCTGCGAACCCAGCACACTCGAGCCAACAAAAGCCACGGCGTCGATAAAGAAATGCGCAAGAATCAACGGCCAAATCTTGCCCGTACGGTGGAAGAAATACGCAAACACAACCCCCATCACCACATTGCCCACACCCGCCGAAAACCCCTGATACAAGTGATAACTACCCCGCAACACCGCCGACGCTGCAACAGCCCAACCAGCATGAACCCCCAACTGCCGCAACCGCAGCAGCAACCACATCACCACCACAACCTCTTCAGCAAACGCATTCGCCGACGACCACAGCAACAACACCGGGATCTCCCACCACGCCTGATCAAACGACGCCGGAACAACCTGCTTACTCAAATCCAACGCCACAGACGCCAGATACAAACCCAAACCCGGCACACCAATCAACGCCGCAAGCCCCAACCCCTGCACACACCAACGCCGAAACTCACGAGCACTCATCTGAAAAATCGGCGTCTGAAGCAAAAACAGCGCCAAAAAACCCCACCCAAACAACACAGCCGCACTACACAACTGCAACCCAATATCAATCAACGCATGCGGGCTTTGCTGCGCATTCAACGTCACCGTCTGCGAACCCAACGGCTGCGGCGACAACACCGCATTGACCAGCCGCAACCCCGCTCGAAGACCAGACACACCAAAGGTGATCACCAAAACAATACACAGCTCAGCAACAAGCCGCGAGCGCACTACCGACTGCACAACCGCCCACCTTTCACACCCTCATCCAACTGCGCGGCAAGCGCAAACAGCTCCGCCGCACTGACCCGCAACGCCCCTAAATGAATCGGGGTGCGCACCGAAGCATAGGGGAAACACAACGCCGCCAAACCCGACATATTAAACATCGTCGCCCACGGCGTCCACTGTGTTTGGGCATAAAAATCCTCGTCCGGAGACATCGAAGAAAAGTGCCCAATCTTCGGCGGATCAAAAGCCAACATCGGACTTAACAGCACGTCGCAATCCCACGCCGCCAAGACTAAGGAACGCACCGACATAAAAGTCTCAACCGCCTGCTGGTGCGCACGATCACTCAAAGCTTCACCTTGCGCCCGCAACCACTCCACCAACGGTGAAGCAGGGCCCGGGATTCGACGCGCACGTGCACACAACACGTGCTGAAAAGCCAAAAACGGCCCATCCCCATAGGGGCGGGCAACCTCAACCACCTCATGGCCAACTGCAGACAAAAACCCGGCAGCCTTCTCCACTGCAGCCCCCATATGGTCAGCCACTTCAACGTCAGCATGCACTGGGGTGGTGAGCACCCCCACCCGCAACCGGCGTAACTGCCGCTGCGGGGTGATGCCGTGAACATAGGCAGAATCAGCCAGCGTGCTGGTTAAAAAGCCCTGCGCCACCGGATTGGCATTCGTTGTATCATGCGCTGGTTTAAAACCCACCAACCCCGTACAGGCTGCGGGAACACGAATCGACCCGCCACCATCAGTCGCATGCGCGGCACGAACGAGACCTCTGGCAACCATCACAGCCGCACCACCCGAAGAACCCCCAGGCGTGTGCCCAGGCTGCGTGGGGTTATCGGGATGCGGCAAACCTACCGGCTCGGTGTAGGCGGATAATCCCATCTCAGGGCTCAGTGACTTCCCAGGCACGAGTGCGCCTTGGCGCTGGTAACGAGCAACAAATGCATCAGTGTCAGCTGCGATGTACCTGCGTGAGGCATTGCCCATTGTGGTCGGCATTCCTGCCACATCGCTTAAATCTTTCGCCGGGATAATCCACCCCGACAACCTGAGGTTTTTCTCTTGCGGGCGGCGCTGGGTGGGCTGAGTGTGTGCCCCTGATAAACAGCTGGTGAGAATATCGGGGTCGAAATATGCGAAACCGTGTTCCTCAGGGCGCAATGACTGCACCTTTTGCACCAATGCCTCAAGAGAATCTGCCATGATGCCTAAGAGTACTCAAAAACTCCATTAAGCTTATGCTTCATGAACACCACTATCGCCTACCTTGGCCCCGCCGGAACGTTCACCGAAGCTGCACTCTGGGAATTTCACCGGCTTGGTCATCTCCCCAACAGCGATGATCACAGGATTACCCCACTACCGGTCGCCAGCCCCCGCGAAGCCATCGACCTCGTGCGCGAAGGCACGGCAGATTATGCGTGTGTGGCGATAGAAAACTCCGTCGACGGGCCAGTCACCCCCACATTTGATGCGATTGCTGCGGGTGAGGGGGTGCAGATCTTCTACGAGGTGGATCTTCCCATCGCCTTTTCAATGATGCTTGCACCCGGGACAGATCTTGCACAGTGCCGCACGGTCACCTGCCACCCCGTGGCGTATCAGCAGGTAAAGAAGTGGGTGTGCGACACCATTGGGGATCATGAGTTCGTGCCCGCTTCCTCGAATGCGGCGGGTGCGGGCTTAGTGGCTGAGGGGAAAGCCGATATTGCGGCCGCCCCGGCAGCGGCGGCAACACTCTACGGGCTGGATATTGTGGCGGATCAGATTGCTGATAAGGCGGGGGCGCGCACCCGCTTTGTGTTAGTGGGTAAGCAGGCTGCGCCCACTGCGCGCACGGGTGTGGATCGCACGGCGGTGGTGTTTATTTTGCGAAATGAGCCGGGTTCGCTGGTGCGGGCGCTGACTGAATTTTCACTGCGTGGGGTGGATTTGTCACGCATTGAGTCCCGCCCGATTGAAAATGGTTTAGGAACCTACCGGTTCCATGTGGATATCCACGGACACATTGCGGATCTGCCCGTGGCTGAGGCGTTGCGTGCACTGTATCTGCAGTGCGATCAGATCAGTTTCTTAGGCTCGTGGCCTGCGCATGACGCTTGTGAGCGGGTGCGGATGTTGGCTCAAGATCATGCCCGTCGCATCCAAGCCCAGGAGTGGGTGCAGGGTTTGCTTGAGCGCTAATCATGTTTGTGCGGACGTCGCTGCATAGAGAGATGAAGCACTAGTCACGAGGATGCCGTAGTACGGCTGATGAAAATCAAGAAGCGTTTGAGAACAGTGATAAATATTCGATCTGTGCAGAGATGTGCTGGGGATTTTTAGCAGAGTCCCCAGCACACCCAAGACAGTTTCCGCACTGTCAGCCGTGCGAGTCTGAAATGAAAAGGCGGAACCGCACGATTGTGCTATGTGGTGGTCATCGTATCCGGTAAAAATGCGGACATTAGCATTTTATTGGAAGAATACCCTTGTGCTCTTTCAACGATGAGCTTGAGATTTAGTAGTTCGTTGACATCACGCGAGAGGGTTCGACTTGTTGAATGCGCATAGAGCTCAGCGAGCTCAGGTGTCAGTCTGGTGAGTTCTTTCTTAGAAATTCCTCTCTTGTCTGGCCCGATATAAGGCATGGCAAGTGCTAGTGTTTTTCTCCGTTTTTGCGCAGGAGTGTGGTCTTCAGCAGCAAATACTTCGTGAATAAAATTCACCCATGCGATGTCTATTTGAATTCCTTGGATATATTTCACCTGATCGCGAAGCCCATCGAGAAGGCCGTCAACTGCGTATTCAATGAAGCCGAGCAATCCCTCTTGGAGATTAGCAAGCTTGCTGGCTCTTTCAAGTGCAAGGTAGTACTTAGCGCGGGTTCTGTTGTAGAAATCCGACAAAAGGTGTGCAGAAGGTGCTGGCAGTCCTGCCTCGAAGAGCAATTGGGTTTCAATAAGGCGTGCAGTGCGACCATTACCATCGCCGAATGGATGAATCCACGCTAGGTAGAGATGGGCGAGGATTGCGCGAAGGATGAGAACGGGCTTCTTGTAGTCTTCGTGATCTGTGACCAGATCGGTATTGATGAATTCAATGAACCGTTCCATGAGGTAATCAACGTCTTCAGGGGGTGCTCCTCGATAAACGGTACCGACAAGAACGTTTGAGTGCCTAAATTCACCAGGTACTACATCGTCTCTGAGGGGCTGTCCTCGAAGAATTAACTTGTTGAAATGCTTAATCTTTTCGATGCTGAGGGGTTGGGCGCATCCACTCGTGCATTCTTCCCTGATTGTGTTCAGTGCTTCGAGTAGATTATCGATTTCTTCACCTTGATACTCCAGCGATTGCGACAGCTCTAATTGCCCCTTAATGCGCAGTGCGACTTCTTCCTCGGAGAGAGTGTTCCCTTCGATACTGGTTGTCGCATGAATGCCTTTTGAGAGGTAGATCAAATTGAGCTTTTGTGCTGCAGTTGGTGCTAAAGGTGCTCCACACACATGGTCGTATTTCGAAACAATTTCCCCCAATTTCATCCACGTCACAGGAGACAGTTGAGATATATCAAGGGAGAAGCTAAGCCATGGGTGGGTCTTTTCATAAGTCTTATGTGCCATTGCTGTTCCTTGGTGCGTAGGTTAAGGTGATGTCCCTTGGATTGTCCAAAAAGTGTTCAGCTATCATAGCACTTCAATACCTAAATTCTTAGGAATTGTGCGGAAAAAAGACGATTCCATTGTCCATTATTTTTCTGGATAACTGTACAGTCTTTGTCACCTGCAATGTCGTGATTTCTCTCAACAGTAAGCCTATCGTTCACAGCTGCGAAAAGGCGACGTTCAGCGGTTGACCTAGGTGTCTGGCACTTTGATTACTTCACGGTGTGGTCAGTTCTTGTGGTGGGGTTTTGAAGTCGAACTGTGTGGAGTGGAGGCTTAAACTCAGATGCAGCTACATTTGTGATGTGCTGCTTGTTTTTGCGTGATTGATGGGAGTTGTTGTGGGCGGTCGGTTGATTGTAATGCGGCATGGGCGTACGCATGCGAATGCGCGGGCTATTTTTGATACGCAGTTGCCGGGCGCGGAATTAACGGTGATTGGCCGCGAGCAGGCTGTTGCTGCTGGGCGCCGGTTGGGTGAGGTGACGGGCAGGCTGGGGTGTGCGGTCAGCTCCTATGCGATGCGGGCGCAGCAAACGATGATGCTGGCGGTTGCGGCTTTTGAGGGGGTACAGGTTGAGGCGATTAGTTGCGGGCAGTTGCGCACGCCGGTGTCCTCTGTTGGGGGGATTCATGAGATTTTTGCTGGTGATATAGAGGGGAGTTCTTCGCCTTCGGCGCATCAGGTGTATATGCGGGCGATGCGGGCGTGGTTGTCGGGTGATTTCTCAGCCAGGATGCCTGGGGGTGAGAGTGCAGAAGAATTTTTAGGTCGCGCTGTGCCGACGCTGCGCTTGCTTGCCGACGCCGCCACAGCCAGCAATTCCGACACCCTCGTTGTTGCACACGGCGCTGCTATTAGGCTGATCGGGCGTTTTGGAACGGATGTTCCTGATGATGTATTGCGCAATACGTATGTGAATAATGCGTCATTGACTGTTATTGAACCCCGAGGTGATTTCGGCCAGTGGCACGTGAGCCGCTGGGCTGACACCCCTTTAGATTAAGTGACTTACGCGCATCTTTGAACGCACAGTCCTACCGCAAAACCAAACCCATGAACAGCCTCACGCGAGGTTACTCGACCTTTTCGCGCACAAGGTGGCTGGGAGTGGGGGAGTGTGATGGATTGGTCGAGTAAGCGCTCAAAGACTGCGAAAAATGTTTGGCACAAACACTCATGAAGGCAACGGTGCTTATGTACAATTCCGAAGGAACAAACAGGGAGGTAAAGGTGGAAAAACAACTACTGCAACGATTTGTGGAATGGGCTAAGCACAGCGATCTGAACGAACCAGTACGTATCACCGAACCCCGCGAACTTGCACCGCAACCACCCCTGTTTCAGGAGATCACAGGCGAAGTTGCTGAGTTTTACAGCGCAGTAACGTTCTCGTCTAACCTCTACCCAGGCTTAGGGCAATTTTTCGTCTTCGTGCCACTAGAATCCTCCCGTGCGCTGGCCGAAGGGTGGGCACTTGTGAAAAACCCAGAAACCGCCGAGTACGAACTCGACCCAGATTGGGATAGGGGAGAATGCGTATTCTTTGGGCACGAAGCAGGAGACGGAGCTGCGTTTGTGCACTGCGATACTGGAATTGTGTACGGGATGCTCACTGGTAGTAGCGAAAAAATGCCACTAGCGCCAAGCCTGAGTGTCTTCCTCCACGCCCTGTTCGACGTTGCAGACATACAGAAAGAAATCATGATCTGCAATGATGATGAGTATGAGGATGAGATCGGCCCCAAAAAAGTTTACCTCCGGCGCGCAATCGCGCACGCCCGGCCGCTGGTCGGTGAAAAATACTGGCCGGGATTCAGTGAATACCTTTGCCTAGAAATCTATGAGTAAAAACCTGGGTATTAGGCGTAGCCGAGGCGATCAAGATCATCCTCATCGAGGCCAAAATAATGGCCAATCTCATGCAGCACAGTAATCCGCACCTGCTCCACCAGCTCTTCCTCAGAAAAACACACCTGCTTGAGAGCCCCGCGGTAAATCGTGATCGTATCCGGCAAGAAACCAGAATGATCAAACTCCCGCTCCGTTAACGCCACACCCGTATACAGTCCAAGCGTATAAGGCGAGCCCTCGCAGAAATCTTCAATCAGCACAGCAACATTGGTGATGTGACGCGTAATCGAATCGGGGATGAGCGCAAGGGCGGCGTCGACAAGCTCCTCAAAGCGCTCATCAGAAACCTCAATCACACACACGCACCCCTTTCACACACTAACGATTCAGCTCTTCCAACGCCTCAGGATTCACAATCGGCGCACGCTCCGGGCGAGTTTCCGGCGGATTGCCATTAATCGTAAACGTTCCCTTCGCACTACCCTCCAACGTGGCAAAGCCGGGGCCTTCAACAAAAATCAACGAACAATTCACACTATGTGAACCACCACTCCACGAATTTGCGGGAATTGTTGTCCAAAACGGCTTCAACGTCGAATAATACAAAGGATCATCCCCACCCAAATAATCCCTAGCAGCCTGCGTGCAAGCCTTGCTGAGATGCTGATCTTGCTCCTCTAACGAAGGGGTATGGTTCGGGAAAACCTGCAACAAATCCACCACCGCTGTTGCCTCCAGCTGATGCGGCGCAGCACAATCCACCACCTTCGTTGCGCTCGTTGCATCCACAGCAACACACTGACCCGCATTGACCACCCGCGACTGATCTTGCTGCTTCGCCTTCCCCGACGTCGCCACAGCAACACCATTTTCATCTGTCGCCTGAATGCCGCACAACAACGTGCGATCGCCAGCATCCCACGACTCCTGTGGCGGTAAAATCGACGCCACAGAATACTTACCTAACTGGTCAAACATGCCCTCCATATACTGCATAGTGGGGGCTAAGCACAGCTCCTCACGCAGCTGCGCCTGACGTGTCTGATTCGGCATCTTCGCATTCGGGCCAAACTCCGAACTCGGATAAGTTGCCAAATTCTCACGGAACGACACCTCAAAACGGTGCGGAGCAGCACAATCTGTCTGCTCAAAATCCGTGATCTTATCCCCCTCAACCTTCCAGGTCACACAGGAACCAGCGTCCGCGGACGTAAACGACACCGTACGGTTTAAGGCATCACTAGCATCCGCCGCGGCACTCGACACCGGCGATGCAGAAACATTCTTCGAAGGCGACTGAGAACTCTTCACAAAAGAATACCCGCCCACAGCGGAAGTGGATGCCAAAGCAGCAACCAGCAAAACGCGGGTCGCCTGTGCGGAACGCCAAAAAGTATTCATAGTGCTTTCCATCATGCCTTAGTAATCAGCGTGCGCAAAGCATAACGATCCGTCCTATACACAGATGCACACCATTCGATCGGCTTATTTCCGCAGCGTGACAGCCTAATCACCTTTAATAAAGGAGTGGCTTCTGCAACATCTAAAAGTTGCGCTTCCTCCCGCGTTGCCGCAACCGCACTGACGATTTGCTCCGCATTATCAATAGCCACCCCATATTGATTCTCTAAAATCGCATAAACCGAATTATAAACATCGTTTTCTAATAAATCCGGGGCGAAACTGGAGTTGTACCAGCCATGATCAATGCAAAATGGGCGCCCATTACCCAAGCGCAACCGCGACAAATGTGTATGCGCCTGCTGCGGTGGAGTCTGGAAAAACGAACGTACTTCCTCCGGTGCCGGACGCCACGAAGAGGAAAGGATCTTCGAGGTGGAATCAATATTCTGCGCAGCCATCTCGTTAGAAAAGCTCGCCAGATGCAGCCTGGCTACCAGCGGGGCGTGGGCAACGAAGGTGCCCTTGCCGCGTGCGCGACGAAGTTTTCCGCTGGCGACAAGGTCGCCGATTGCGCGACGCACCGTTATTCGGCTCACCCCGTAGGTTTCTTCCAGAGCTCGTTCTCCGGGCAGCATGTCGCCTGGCTGAAGGTGGTTGGCGCAGTATTCTTCCAGAATTTCCCTGAGTTGTTGGTGTTTCGGAGTAGCGCTCCCGTCAGTCAGGGGCCTGGCGGGCATCTCCTTATGAGTGTCGGCCATATAAAACATATTACCCGCAGTGGTAATAACCAGTGGGGGTTTGGGGTTCTTTTCTTCAAGGTTTTCGGTTCAGGGTTCTGCCTCAACCCGTGCTGCAAGGTAGGCTGTTAGGCGTGATTGATCTAAAGTTCCTCCGCGAAAATCCTGATGTTGTCCGCGAGTCGCAGCGCACCCGCGGTGCTGACCCCGAGCTGGTTGATGCTCTTATCTCTGCTGATGAAACCCGCCGCGAGGCCATTCAGGTAGCGGACGAGCTGCGAAGCCAGCAGAAGGCTTTCGGCAAAAAGATTGGCCAGGCCGCCCCTGAGGATCGCCCCGCATTGCTGGAAGGTTCCAACGAGCTCAAGGCGAAAGTCAAGGAAGCCGAAGAAGCGCAAAAGGCTGCCGAGGAGCAGGTGTACCAGCTGCAGATGAAGCTGGATAACATTGTTGAAGGCGCACCTGCCGGTGGTGAAGATGACTTCGTGGTCCTTGAGCATGTGGGTGAGCCGAAGGTGTTTGATTTCGAGCCGAAAGATCACCTTGACTTGGGTGAATCCCTAGGGCTGATCGATGTCAAGCGTGGCACCAAGGTCGGTGGCGCACGTTTCTACTACCTGACTGGCGACGGCGCATTCCTGCAGCTGGGCATGCTCACCCTGGCTGCGCAAAAGGCCCGCGAAGCAGGCTTTAGCCTTATGATTCCCCCAGTGCTGGTGCGCCCTGAGGTGATGAGCGGTACCGGTTTCTTGGGTGAGCACTCCGAGGAGATTTACTACCTGGAGCGCGACAACCTTTATCTTGTTGGTACTTCCGAGGTTGCGTTGGCTGGCTACCACCAGGATGAAATTATCGATTTGAGCCAGGGTCCTGTGAAGTATGCGGGTTGGTCGTCCTGCTTCCGCCGTGAGGCGGGTTCGTATGGCAAGGACACCCGCGGTATTTTGCGTGTGCACCAGTTCGATAAGTTGGAAATGTTTGTGTATTGCAAGCCTGAGGAGGCTGCAGCGCAGCACCAGGCGTTGCTGGCTATGGAACGTGACATGCTCTCTGCTGTGGAGGTTCCATACCGCATTATTGATGTTGCTGGTGGGGATCTTGGTTCTTCGGCGGCGCGTAAGTTTGATACTGAGGCGTGGATTCCTTCCCAGGGCACGTACCGTGAGCTGACTAGTACTTCGAACTGCACCACTTTCCAGGCGCGCCGTTTGCAGACCCGTTACCGTGATCAGGATGGTCGTACTCAGGTGGCTGCGACGCTCAACGGTACGTTGGCGACTACTCGTTGGTTGGTGGCGATTTTGGAGAATAATCAGCAGGCTGATGGTTCTGTTGTTGTGCCTGAGGCGTTGCGCCCATTTGTGGGTAAGGAAGTGCTGGAGCCTCAGAAGTAGGGTGCGGCGTTTCGCAATTTCACCGTTTGTAGGCATAGGTGGTTGCTGACACTAAAGGGGGCGGGGTTGCCCCCTTTAGTGTCGGTGGTTGTTTTTGTGAGCGGTGGTGGGATGTTGTTGTTTTTGTTTTACTATCTTTTTCACCATTTTTAAGCACTAGGGGCGTTGTATGAACTTAAGCGGTAGGGAATTGCGTAATCACATTTTCCTTGTGGAGGAGAATTTAGCTCAGCTTCCTGCACACCCGGAGCGCAAGGAACCGGTGTATGGCTGTGTGATTCGTTTGGTGATCGCGATGCTGCGCGCCCAGGGCATTAAGGTGCATATTGATGGTGCGGAGAATATTCCTGCTGATGGTGCTGCGTTGTTGGCGGTGAATCATACGGGCTATTACGACTTTATTTTTGCGGGCACGGTTGCGCGTGTGCGGGGTGGTCGTTTGGTGCGTTTTATGGCGAAGAAGGAAATTTTTGATGTTCCGGTTGTGAATTTCCTGATGCGGAAGATGAAGCACATTCGTGTGGATCGTTCGGCGGGTGCGGGTTCTTTGGATGCTGCTGTGGAGAGTTTGCAGCAGGGGAATTTGGTGGGGATTTTCCCAGAGGGGACGATTTCGCGCAGTTTTGAGCTGCGGGAGTTGAAGACGGGTGCGGCGCGTATTGCGGATCAGGCGGGTGTGCCGTTGATTCCGATGGCGTTGTGGGGTTCGCAGCGTGTGTGGACGAAGGGTGTTCCGCGCAGCATTGGTCGGCATCATTATCCGATGTGGTTGAAGGTGGGTGCCCCGATTGAGTGTTCGGGGGATGTGGTGGCTGATACGAAGGCGCTGCATGCGGCAATGAAGGCACTGCTGGATGAGGTGCGTGCTGATTATGATGCTGTGTATGGTCCGTTCCCTGAGGGGCAGCGGTGGCGTCCGGCGTCGATGGGCGGTTCGGCACCAACACTGGAGGAGGCTGCTGAGATTGATGCGCGTGTGAAGGCGTTGAAGGCGGAGCGTAAGGCTGCGAAGAAGCGGCGCTGATCCGGCAAGCGTGGGTTGGTGCGGGTTGGTGTGTGAGGAGTTGTGGTGCGTCCGCGTTTGATTGTGAGTGATATTGACGGGACGTTGATTACGTCGGCGGAGCGGGTGACGCCGCGGCTGCGTGCTGCGTTGCTGAAGGCGGTGGAGCACGCTGATTTTGTGTTGGCGACTGGTCGCCCACCGCGGTGGGTGTATACGGTGTTGGATCAGTTGCCGATTCGCCCGTTGTGCGTGTGTGCCAATGGTGCGGTTGTGTATGATTCGGCGCAGGATCGGGTGATTATGCAGGAGTGTGTGCAGCCTGCGGCGATGGCGGAGATTGTGGCTCGTATTTCTGCGGTGTTGGATTGTGGTTTTGCGGTTGAGCGGGCAGGGGAGTCTGCTTTTGATCGCTGTGATGAGCTTTTTGTTGTCACTGAGGATTTTGTGCATGCGTGGGAGTCGGATGAGCATGCTGTTGCGTGCCTTGACGACGTCGTGTCGGCACCGGCTGTCAAACTGTTGGTGCGCAGTGATCGGCATTCGGCTGCGGAGATGTTTGCGTTGATTCGTCCGGTGGTGCCGGAAGAGTTGGGGCATGTGACGTATTCGATGGGGGAGGGGTTGATTGAGGTGTCGGCGCCTGGTGTGACGAAGGCGCGGGGTTTGGCGCAGGTGAGTGCGCTTTTGGGGGTTGATCCGGCTGATGCTGTGGTGTTTGGGGATATGCCGAATGATATTCAGATGTTTGAGTGGGCGGGGTATTCAGTGGCGATGGGTAATGCGGCGCAGCAGGTGAAGGATGTTGCTGATGAGGTTACTACTAGCAATGATGATTTTGGGGTGGCGCGCGTACTCGAGCGCATGTTTGGTGATGTCTAGTCAAAGGTGGGATGCGCAGGGTGGGGCGCATGAGGAGTTGCTGGATGAGTTGTTGCGTCTGGTGCGCCAGGGGGAGGCTGCCTCTTTGGAGGAACTTTCTCGGCGATCGTTTGTGAGTGAGTTTTATTTATCACGGCTACTGAAGCGACGGCTGGGTTTTCCGTTACGAGATTTTCTCTCTGCGGTGAAGGTTGACCGGAGTATTTCGCGGATTGTGGCTGGGGATTCGGTGACGCAAGCGGGTGTGGATTCGGGTTATGAATCTCCTTCGAGTTTTAGCCGGATGTTTTTAAAACACACGGGTGTAGGGCCGGCGAGATTTCGTGCCCAGTTGAGAGACTTGGCCCAGCTGTTGCGGGACTTGCAGTATTCAGGTGCTCGTTGGCGGGGGTTCTATCGGACTTTTAGTGTTGAAGACCATCGCCATGAATATCCGTTGACCATTCGGGTGGTTGGGGCGAGTGCAGGCAGTACGTTGTTCGTTGCTGTGCATTCAGATGTGCTGATTCGAGCCGAGCCGGTACTGGGCGTTGCGTTGCACGGAGTCGATGAGGTGCTGGTCGATGCAATTCCAGATGGCACGTATTACGTGATGGTCGTTGAGGTTCCGTGCGACCGGGGACTGGGGCGATATTTCCGCATGGCGGAGAACAGGCGGGCGTTGGCACGGGTTCCTGTGACTTTTCCTTTGTCACAGCCGCAGGAGGTGACCCTTGAGTTACGTGAGATTCTTGCGAATGATCCGCCAATTACAGTGAATTTGCCGCATCTATTGCGGGAAGGATTACGGCGTTCTGCGCTTGAGTGGTTTAGGTCCTAAACACTCTGCTTGCTTCGCATTGTTGTTTTCCCGTGATGTTTATATGTGTGTTTATTGAGGTGGGCGTGTTCACAGTTGAGCAACTGAGGACAAGCGTGAGCGTAGGCATTTTCCTAAAGTATTACTGACACTGTTGGACTTGTTCAAATAAGGAGAATACATGCCTACTCTTTCGACGTACATTCAATTTCCCGGCAATGCTCGGGAAGCTTTTGCCTGCTATCAGTCCATTTTTGGAGGTGAGTTGCAGCTTGAAACCTATGGTGACATGCCTGATGCGGATTTTCCATTTACACCACAAACGGAGCGTGTGGCGTGGGCGCAGTTGTCGATGCCTTCAGGTGTGATTTCTGGCGGTGATGATCCTGTTGGTGGACAGCCGCTTGTGAGTGAGTCGTTGAGTTTGTTGTATTCCGCTTCTGATGCTGATCAGGCGCGCAAAATTATTGCGGCTTTTCTAGAAAAGGGTGCAACAGAAGAAATGCCGTTCGAGATTGCTCCGTGGGGAAGCTGGTATGGACAAATCGTTGATCCTTTTGGTGTACGGTGGGCTTTCGACGCTACTATCTAGCCCTAACGAAGTTGTATGAAGCACGAAGGCCCTTTGCATGTGGTGATGCGAAGGGTCTTTTATGATTAAGCTTTGAGCTAATCGACGTCGGATACGCTGTGTGTAGTGTCGTTGCTGGTGCTCGAGGGGAATAATGCTTATTCGAAGTAGAATGTGCTCTTAACCCGGATTTTTCATGGGTGTGGGGTGAAAAGGTGAGCAAAAAGTAAAGAAAGTGCTTCTTGACCTGCTAGAATAGAGATGTTTTGAAGTCAATAATCTAGGCAGAAAGAAACACTTTCAAGGTGAAGACTACCACATACATTCCACGGGTTGCTAGCTGTTCTCATCTTGTATCCGGTGCGGGGGTGTTACCGTTTGCTCACGTAGCCGAATTGGTGGGAATAAGTGACTGCCTTGATTCCGCTTTGCCGCGTTCTGGGCTCACGCACACGTTAGGGGATGTGTGGGTGAATCTGGCTTTATCGTTGATTGCTGGTGGGGATGATGTCCACGACATCACCTTGCTTTCTTCTGTTTCAACCGCGTTAGCATCAAAATCGTTACCGTCAGTGACAACCGCATGGCGGCGGATCACAGAATATGCAGATACCAGCGAGCATGTGCGAGAAGGGTTTATCCACGCAGCGAAACAAGCTCGCACTAGGGTGTGGGATTTGTTAGGTGATCACGCTCCGCATCGGGTGGCAACAGTTGAACAACCACTGGTTATCGATATTGATGCCACGTTGATTACCGCACATTCCGATAAGGAAAACGCGACGCCTACCTATAAGAAAGGCTTTGGTTTCCACCCGTTATGTGCCTTTATTGATTACACCAGCATCGGTCTGCCTGGTGGGGAGTTTCTTAACTGCCTGCTTCGACCAGGAAATGCCGGGGCAAACACAATTCGTGATCACTGCCAGCTTGTTGACGAGATTCTTGCCACCCTGCCTGATCACAGTGATGGTCAACCCTGGGGCAAACGATTAGTCATCCGTGCTGACAGTGCTGGTGGGACAAAGAAATTCATCAGTTTCCTCAACGATCACAACCTTGGGTATGTTCTGGGTTATTCCGCCCCGCCGACAGCGCGCATCACCCTTGACCATCACCTTCAATCCCAACAAACAACCAACGCTGATACACAACACTTGGGAACCAGTGCTCACACAGGCAAAGACTGTGATCGGTGGGATACTCGGGTGCCGATTGTGCGTGCTTCAGGGGATCTGGTTTGTGATGAGAACCATTTCCTTGAAGACATCACCGGACTACTGCGCACCGCAAATATAGATGAGCACCAACCTTTGGTGAATCTTCTAGCTGACTACCCCGAGGATATGCGTGTTATCGCACGAATCGAACCACCCCACCCAGGGTGCCAACACAGTCTTTTCAACCAACATGGTGTTCGCGCCCAACTGTGCGTAACGAACCTTATTGGGAATATTCAACACATTGACTACTGCTACCGTAATCGGTCTTTATGTGAACAACACATCAAAGACACCAAAGACCAAGGCCTTAGTAAACTGCCGTTTAAACAATTCGGGGCGAACCAAATCTGGTGTTTGATCGTTGCACTATCCCACCAACTTCTTACCTGGACGAAACTCATCGACGCCTGCCACCACAAGGATCATTCACACCAAGAAACAAGCAAGCCTTGGTGGACATGGGTGCCGAAGACTATCCGTGTAAGGTTTGTTGCGGTTGCATCAAAAATCACCACAAGCAGCAGACGCATCATCCTCCAGCTTGACCAGCACAACCCCCACACCCACACACTGGTCACGCTTATTGGCTACACCCAGAGCCTTCTACAGCCACGCTGGAAGAAACGAAAACCCTAACACCCCTAGGCCCACACACGCGATCTGGCAGCCACACTGCAGGCACACCCCAACCCCCAAACCCCACACAACTTTATGGACGCACACCTTGCCCTAAAAACCACGAATCAAAGGGCGAAGGTGAACCAACCAACCCCACAAACACACCACCCCAACCCACCACCACCAAACCCACCCCATGAAAAATCTGGGCTAAGGGCCACGGTAGCTTTGAAGTATGGAAGAAGTTCGAAGGCGATTACGCCCAGAAATTCGATACTAACCAGGTGTTCCGCATCACTTACAAGACTCAGGCACCTGGTGAAACAGATTTCTCTGAAGCCAAAACGATTGAAATTCCAGCATTCAACAAGGGTAAACCAAAGGAAACTGAATTCCCGGTCAATACTAAAGTTTTGATTGAAGAAGCCCTCGTGGTCGGTTCACCCACAAGCCCCGAGCCCATTGATGGCAAACGCTATGTGTGGGCAACTCCTGTATTGAAGGTTGCCGGCAAACCTGTTGCAGACAATATCATCACGATCGAGGCAAAAAAGACCATTACTGCTGAAATGTTCAATAGACCTGAACCAGTAGCTAACGGCACTTTGTTCGTGCGCAAAGTTTTAAACGCGCAGCCTGCGCTTAACCCAGTGCCAGCGCATGTAGAAAACTTCAATTTTGATGTCACCTGTAATCAAGCAGCTGAAGGCGACGTTCTTGGAGGCGATGGTTCGTACAAAAAGACTGTGTCTGCCGCAGCTAATGGGACTGCTGTCAGCGTTGGAGTTTTCCCAGTGGGCACCGAATGCTCAGTTGTTGAACAAACAGCCAATATTGAGATTGAAGGCTACGACCGAGTGGCACCGACGATGGATCCCGCCACTGGTACTGTCATTATCGCCGCTGGCAATGCAGAAGATAACAACCTGGTCACAGTGACTAACACCTACACCAAGATCAAGACCGGCAAACTGTTCATCACAAAGAGTGTTGCCCCTGATTCTGCTGTAGCCGAAGGCTCCACCAAGACCGCACAGGTCACAATGAAATGCTCGGCAGCACCACTGGAAAAGCCAGCCGGTAGCCCAGAGATCACCCCGA